>CAYSUP010000089.1:0-4087 GCA_964434205.1 uncultured archaeon
TAGCATTTACAGCTTAGCTTTTATCGCTTAGCTTTTGCGCTATACTCTTAAGCCGCTCCTCATATTCGCTGATTTGCTTGTTAGCGACCTCATCGGTTATCTGCCTCTTATAGAACTGCAGCTTTGTCCTCTTTATGAGGCCCTCCAGCTCTTTTCTTTCTTCTTCAAGCTTTCTTTTTTCGCCTTTTGCAGCAGATCTCTTTGATGAAAGCCCCCTAACAGCCATAAAGCCGACTACTGCTGCTCCTGCCAGAATTATTGCAAGTATTATTGTGCCCCACGGGGCGTCAAAGCTCCCGACTTCTTCAAAGAACTCTGGCGGTATGCGCTCAGTGCCGTAGTTGCCATAAACGTCCCAAACCTCTATTTTTGCCGAATTATCCCCCTTCTCTTTGGTGTACCTTCCGGAAAAGAAGTCGCCTTCCCTGACCAACAAGACTTTTTGAACGCTATTGCTCGGGTACCCCGTTATATTTGCAACAACGACTTTATCGGTTATGCCTTGGCCGGCCTCATCGACATATTTTACCAAAAGCCCGAAGTCGCCTCTCTTCGTGTCCTCTTTGCCGGGCTCAAAATACAGATAAAGGCTGGGCTTTCGCTTAAGGGATATCCTCTCAGCATTTTCAGTTTCGTTGCCTTCAACCATGGCTTTTGCAAGGACAAGGAAATACGCAGTCTCGTCAATGTTTTTCGGTATAGTCAGGTATCTTGTATATGTGTGCCCCTCCGCACCCATGTCAAAGATACCATCGCTTCTTTCATCAATTAGAAACATCTTAAGGTCAGAAAGCTTGTTTTCGTCCCCGGCGCCTATCTCTCCCTCAAACAATACATTCTGGCCCGGGGCGACACCCTCATTGCTTTCCGGGCGGTTGATGAGCAATAAGAACTCTGCCGGCTTGTCCAAAAGCAAATATTTTATCCTTTCTATGCTTTGGTTTTTGGCAAATGCCTTTACCTTTATAGCAAGCACTCTCCTTTCATCCTCCAAAAGCCCGTAGTCGGGGTCTGCAGTATACATCCCTTCACCAGCCTCGCTGAACGTAAGGTTTTTTGCCCTGGTGCCATCTATCGACCCAATGACCGATGCCCCCTCTATCGACCCGTTTTTGCCAATAACTGTGACAGTGACCCTTTTTATGGTTTTACCCAGAGAGTAGATGCTCATGTCCGGATATACGCTTATCTGGACTGAGATGTTCTCTTGCCCATAGGCCACTACGGACTCTTCTGCTTGTGTTCCATCGACCAAAGCAGCAGTCCTGTTTTCTTCCTCATCGCTGCCAATCCTTGTGTAGACACACACGTTTCTCACGCACGAGTCTCTTGTGCTTTCATCATGGTCATCACAGTCGCCGTCCCTCTCGCACTCACAGATATTTCGCCCCGTGCATTCTCCGTCCTTGCAGGCATCATCGGAAGTACAGGAATTGTCATCATCACAATCTGTCCCGTTCTGGGCGCGTGCATATTGGCATTTGTTGCCGGCACATGAGGCTATCTTGCAGGCAAGGGTATCGCAGTCGCCGTCAACCCTGCACTCACAGGTGAACTCGCCGGAAATGCATGTCCCGTTCTCACAGCTGTCGTCCGTCGTACAATAATCCCCATCATCACACGAAGTCCCGCTTTCAGGCTTATACATGCATTCATAATTCTCGCAGCTTGCAGCAAAGCATTCCCTTTCGCTGCAGTCGCTATTGCTTTCGCATTCACATTTCCGCGTTTCAGAAGGTGCTGTCCCGCAGTCAGTGCTCCTTTCACAGTCGCAGGTGCACTTCCTTTGCTGTATGCCGCCAATACAATCCCCCCAGCTTATGCATTTCCATTCCTTGCTACACGTCTCTGGGTCTGGGTCAACCACTCCGCCCCCGCCGCCATTGCCGGGAGTTATTACGGGGAGTGATGTCTCTCCATTATCCCCCGATCCGCCGCCTGAGCCCGGTTCGCCCCCCGGGGCGATTACACCAACCTCCTCAAGCGGTGCAGCAGAGCCGGCGCCGGTCGGAGAATCCAAATAGAGCGTCGCATGCAGGAAAATAACTGCCGCAGCGAACAAACACGCGAGGACCACAATAATCGTATATCCCCTCATTTTTACGGCCATATCCTTTATACTGCGCAGCAAAAACTCTCGCGCGCAAAGCGCGCATCGTTTTTACCCATCGTTTTTGAAACATAACTCACTAGATTTTTGAGACATAACCAACTAAATTCTTTAAACATAACTCACTAAGTTTTTTATTAATATTTCATTAAGTCTTCTTCAATAAAAATATGATAATCGACGCTGCAAAGAGGGTGGCCTCCCTTGCCGGCAAAAGGATGGATCTGCCGTTGGGAAAACCGAGCTTTCGGCCGGCTGAATTATATGCCCCCATAGATTTTAACCTAAATAATTTTAAAAGGATAGGGCCTGCAGACCCCGGGAAGATAGCTTTTCTCGATGGCGGGAACCTTCCTCTGATAAAGACGCCCTCATTCGCAGTCCATTTTGAGCGGGTGTACTTCAACTGTTTTGAGGGAAGTGAAAGGGCAAAAACAAGTATCCCCAACCGAATCGAATTCTTTGTCGTAGTGACATCCTCGGGGGAAAACGGGGAGATAAAATATTCGACGGAGTTTGTTCCCCTAAACAAAGAGAACACAAAATTCATGCCTGATACGAACGACCTTGTCTTTGACTCTTATGACGAGACTATGCGCAAAGGCTCTGAGCAGATGCAGATACCCCGAGTAGGAGATGTAGCTCGCTCTTTTGTCGAGTGGAAGTTTGCGAGTGCCGTTGTTGATGAGCTAAGGGATGGCGATATCTTTGTGAGGGACGGGACACTTCATGCACCCTATACGAATGAATCAAAGTATGCCGAAGATGCATATGCAAAAGCCAGAAGCAGGGGAGTTCTCTTTTGTGGTGTCTCAAAGACCTCACACCTTTATACTACTTCGGGTCTCCCGTTAGTAGCTGCCATTTCCAGGCTTGCGACTGAAAGCAGGGCAAAGCCGCCATGGTATTATGAAAAGATAGTGGAGATCTCAGACCCTGCCCACAAGGCCGACCTGAACTTCGCCAAACTCAATGCAAACAGCGAATACGTCTTTAGGGTGGAGATCTTGAAAGGCCAGAAAGACAGCAAAGAAAAAATCATGGCCGCACTTGCCGCAAATTCAAGAGACATCTCCTTCCCAGGCTACCCCTACGGCCTTATCGATGCGGACAAGAACGCGCGGGTCTCATATGGGGAGCTGGACGCGTTAAGGCTTTTGCTTTTTTCCGAAATCTCGAAGAACAAGAAATTTGGCGACTTCAAGGACTTTTTGGCCGGTAGCGAGGCGCATGACTTTTTGAACAGGATTGTATGATTTTTATTCTTCCAGCGAATTTTTGACTTATGATAGGTTTTATAATCCTAAACAAAATATATACCCGCATTCTGCTATGGTTAATAAAGTCAAATCAAAGTCGGAAAAGAAGGGCACTGACCGGATCAAGCAGGGCTTTGCAAGGATGGTCAAGCACGGCGTCATAATGGATGTGACAAATGCTGTGCAGGCAAAGATTGCTGAAAAGGCGGGTGCCGTAGCGGTCATGGCGCTCGAGCGCGTCCCCTCCGACATAAGGGCGCAGGGTGGTGTTGCCAGAATGGCCGACCCGAAGAAGATAAAGGAGATAATCGCTGCAGTCACAATCCCCGTGATGGGCAAGGCCAGGATAGGCCATCCCGTCGAGGCGCAGATACTCGAAGCTCTTGGCGTTGACATGGTCGATGAGAGCGAGGTTTTGACACCGGCCGACGAAGAGCACCATATCGACAAGTCAAAATTCACAGTCCCTTTTGTGTGCGGCGCGCGCGACCTGGGGGAGGCGCTCAGGCGGATAAACGAGGGTGCGGCAATGATACGGACAAAGGGGGAAGCGGGCACTGGCAATGTCGTTGAGGCCGTGCGCCACATGAATAAGATCAATTCAGGGATAGCCGAACTTAAAGATCTCCTCAAAAAGGGCGACAAGGATGCCCTTGACAGAAAAGCGTGCCAATACCGCGTGACCTTAGAGCTTGTCGAAAAGACTGCAACTGTCTCT
>CAYSUP010000090.1:0-4082 GCA_964434205.1 uncultured archaeon
CTGCCTCGACTTCTTCAGTGCCTATGTCAATTCCTTTGACCTTCACACTAGTCTCAAAGCGGTTCTTAAGCAGCTGGACTATATCGACGGCTTTGCTGATGCTCCTCCCCCTGGCCTTCACATGGATCTCTTTTTCCCCCTTGTTAAGCTGGGTTATAGCTGCCATGACGTAGTTCATGACACCTTTCTTGCCTACATAAATGACGTTATCATCCATATGCCTTTTCCCGTGCTCAGCTTGTTTATTCCCATGATGCCCGTGTTCCATCGGCATATTCCCGGGATGTCTTTGCCCAGCATGCATATCCCCGCGATGCCCCTGCTCTGTCGGCCCGTTTCCAAAATGTCCCTGTTCCACCGGTTTATTCTCTGAGCACCCTTGCTCTAGTGGTTTAGGTTCCATCTTCTCTGTCACTGGCATTTCTTCGGTCATTTTGTCACCTTTGTTTTACTGTTTCAACTTAGTTTAAACTCCCCAAGCCTCGGTTACTTTTCCTATGATAATGCACCCTGCGGGGCAAGAGGCCTCGCAGTTCCTGCAACTTATGCACCTCTCACTGCTTGCGCTGGACTTTCCATTTACCACACTAAAAACGCCCACAGGGCAAACAGTCTCGCAAACCCCGCATCCGACGCACTTGTCACTGTCTACTATAACCACTTTTACTCCCGTGCTAAGCCGCTAGAATTAGTGGTAAAATAGCGGATAAGGGCTTAAAAATCAGGATTTTCCACGGGCTGCACCAAAGGTGCAGCTGTGCGCGAAGTTGCGTCTATCCTTGAGCACTGCAACTTGCGCGCAACTTCACTTTCGCGAACTTCGCGTATTGGCCGGCGGTTCTTGACATCACTCCTCCGGCACATCCACATATAGCTTGTCAAGGTGGCCTCTCTTATTGTGCAGGTGACATAGTTCTGCCCTATAGTGCTTGTAATCATGCCATGCATGATAGGCCAAAAGAGCAGATAAGACAACAGATCCTATGCCCAGGGCCATAAACCATCTGTAATCAGGTTCGTCTGCAAAGAACCGTATCACAAAGAAACCGAATGCAGCAACCCCCAATGCCAACTGGCTGAGGGAGATGGCCGTCTGTTCGTTGGAGAGAAGAGTCCTCTCCTTTGACAATATGACCTCTATCGCATGCGGGTTCTCCTTCATCATCCACTCCTCGAGTTCGTCTCGTGTTTGCATTTTGGTCGTTCACATAAGCGGCAATCCCTCTGGGGCAGCCACTTATCGTCTCCCTTTCTTGTAGTCTATCAGCAGGTCTTCAAGGTCGCGGGCCCCGACCTCCTTTTTCCTGCCGCATTTTCTCTCTATATCATACGGGTCGGCGAAGAAAAGCCCTTCCCATGAGGTCATATAGATATCCTCTATTTTAGCATGCGGAGCTATCGACTCGATGTCGATGGGCGATATTATTGCGCCAACCCTCCTGCTCTCCAGAAAACGCAGGCCGTTGTTGTCCCAGCCCTTGCTCCTTGAAAGTATCAGGTCGCCCTTCTTTACGGGGATATTCTTCAGGTCAAGATAAGCAAGGGACGGGGCCTCTTTCAGCACCACAAGTTCCCCCTCAGCCAGTTTTAGCATGAGCCTTTTTGCCTCTTTTGCAGCGTCCCTCAGCATTGCATGCGGCGACTTATGATGAGCGCTCCTTATCGCTTCAAGCTCTTCCTTCAGCTCTCTGTTCTCCTTCCTTAGCGCGCCCATCTGCGCAAGGAGCTCCTTGTCCTTCTCAATGACTTCGGCAGGCGCCATAAGGTCTGAGACCTTCTCTCCCTTAAGGACGCGGGCCTTTATCCTTTCCAGCTCTTCGCCCACCTGTTTTTCTATTCTCCTGATCTTGTTCTGGAAATTGTAATATGCATAGACTGCGGCTGCAAGGGAGTCCCTCTCATGGTCGTTTGAAGTCGGCCACCTTGCAGCAAGCTCCCTTTTCTTTTCCACAGGAAGGTCATAGTCCGGGGTGAAAAGGCGGGCACCTAATATGCTTGCCAGCTTGTTGACTGTCGGCGGGGCGATTGCCTTGTCTGTCGCGATTATGGCCGCTTTTCCGGCAGAGGCTATCTCGGTTATTATATCCTCCACCGAGATGCCGCGGGCGCTCTTCACATTAAGGACGTTGCCGTCCACGTCAAGGAAGGCAAGGCCGACTGAAGTGCCCGGGTCTATGCCGACAATCAATTGTTTTTCCACCGGGAGTTTAAGGAAACAAGGTTTTTATACTTTAAAAGTAAAATAAGTAAAGAAAATTTTACTCATGATGGAATGTATGAAAACGCTCAGGGTGAGCCCAAAGGGGCAGATTAGCATACCAAAAGAAGCGCGGGACGCATTAGGCATACGCACAGGTGAAAACCTTGTAATGCTTGTGAACCAGCGTGGGATCTTTTTGGAGAGGAGCAAGAGCCTGATGAAATCGCTCGAAGACCGGTTGGAATCGTTCGAGTGCATGCTGGCTTCTGAAGAGGTCCTGAAGAAAGACTGGGACAATGAATACGATGAGCGCTGGAACAAATATTAAGCAGAGGGAAATTGTCCTCATGCCCTTCCCCTTCTCGGATTTGAGCAGCAGCAAGAAACGCCCGGCATTAGTGCTTTCCGGCAATGATTTCAATGAGCGCAGTTCTGATGTAATCTGCTGTTCTATAACAAGCAACCCGGCGAGAGAAAACCGGACAGTCGATGTAATCAACGAGGATTTGGAATCTGGCTTCTTGGAGTTCGAGAGCAAGATAAAGCCATATCACCTGTTCACAATCAACAAGCAGCGCATATACCGTTCAATCGGAGTTCTCAAGAAAGGCAAATTCAATGAAGTGATTATTACGCTACATACAATAACTCCAAAGGTGTAGTGTAAAACGCTTTTATCTCCCGCTTCGTTTGATACCCCAGAACAAACAGGCAGACTATAGACCGCTTACCGTCGACGTGCTTCCTTAAGACAAGACTCAGGACCGAGGATCCGAAACTTCTTTTAATCGCGGTTTGGGCGTTACCGATATCAACTTATTACTTTACATACCAGCCAGATATTCTAATCTACATACCGGCTAGATACCCTATAGCATTCAATAATACATCCGGAGTCTGCCCGGGGTCATAAGAGAAGTATATGACCTTTCCCTGTCCGCTGCCGCCCTCGATTATCGCGGGGACAGTGCCTTCGCTCGTAGCAATTGCAGCGATTGTTGTGCCCCTTGACAGCACCTTGAATACCTGCGTAGGTGCTGCAGTCTTTGTACTAAAAATCTTCACGCCCTTTGCTATCGGGTGCTTCGGCTCTGCCCAAGAGATATCAGAGCCGTATGATACATCAGAGTAGCCAGCCCAGCTTCCTATTATCTCTGCAGGGACAGGTATCCCGCCACCGCTTGGCCACGACCAGCCTGCGACATTAGCATACTCGGGGTGCTTTGAGCCAGCGTCACCGATGACAATCAGCTTGCCGCCCGCATTCACATAATCCTTCAATGCCTCCCTTGCAGTCATATCAGCATAAGGGTCACCCTGCAGTATGACCAAGTTATATTCCCCAAGCAAGTCTATGCCTATATGATCCAGTGCCAGATTGCTTAGGTTTATATCCTCTTCTTCAGCTTCAGGCCCGCTTAAGGCGCTTGCGACTTCCTGCGAAGCGTTTCCAACCACTAGCACGTCTATTACGGCCGCAGTCTTCACAGGTGCGGGCTGCTGAGGACCACTGGCTGCGTTCATCGGCCTCAGCTCTATGCCGTTTATGATTATTGGCTCATCTGCAAAGACATACCAGGAGATACTGGCCCCGGCAATAAGACCTGCAAAACCCGCGACTGGCGCCGGGCCTGACTCAAACACCTTGATCAAAAGCTCTATTGCAGGTTTGTATTCCCCGATCTGTGAAAGGTTAAACTGCCCTAGGTCCGTCGAATTCCGGGTCGTTTCCAGAGTGCTGAGCACATGCCGCGAAAACCTCAGCTCTTTTACGGGCGCCTCTGCAATACCACACCATGGGGCCAAAATACCGCCGGCTAATGCCAAAATAGCTAATATAGCCAGCAGAAAGGTGCGGCCCCTGGATTCCATAGGATAATAT
>CAYSUP010000091.1:0-4039 GCA_964434205.1 uncultured archaeon
GGGCACAACATTGCCGGTGTCAATCACAGTCTTCGTAGTCTCATTATATCTGGGCGGCGGCCTTACGGGCGGACTTTCTGGCGCCTAGGCGCTTTTATAACTAAAAAACTTAATAATAAACCTTAAAACAAGGAGTCCAACAAAATGAACGTAATGAAAAACAGGAAGGGCCAGGGCAGCGACACATTCAAGCTGTTGATTGCGGCTGTTGTGGCCATGGTGATACTAGGGATTGTGACCGGAGTTTTCCAGAACATCTGGAACATGATAGCCGGATTGACGTGCGTGTCTAACCCGATCAGCGAGGTCGTGACGACTATTAAGAAGGCCCAAGGTGGCATGAGCGCCTCAAGCGGGGACATATGCATGAACGCCGGCGACGCATTTGGAGAACAGGCATTGTTAGATAAGGTGAACAACCTAATTGAAGTTAACTTCAAGTGCGAAGGTGCTGCAGTCTGCAAGAATGACAAGCCGATAAAAGTTGAAACTAAGACGCTTACTGCGATAGATTCAGTGAAATTCACCGGTCTTGTAACCTGCACCCAAACGAGCGGTAACTACGTTTGCAATATTGTAATAAACAACGCGAGGAGCGCATAAGCATGAGGTCTCTCGGCAGAAACGGTCAGGGCGAGTCCCTGATAAAGCTCTTGGTCGTGGCAATAATAGCGATTATAGCGATTGCTGTTGCCAAGAGCTATTTCCGCGAGACTTCACGCAGCACGCAAAAGACGGTGGACGAGGTCTTTAATCCTTCGTCCACGGGCACTTCTTCTCAAATAAGCGAGTTTCAAGCAAGCCACTTTCAATCAGGCGAGTCTCAATCATCCAGTCCCCTAACTGGGGTTTTACCAACATGAAACGCCGTGCCGAGGGCGCCCCCTTCCAGCTATTCATAGGCATTGTTGTTTTTGGCATGGCCCTTGTCATCGGGGCTTACCTGTTTGACATGGTCAACTGCTGGAAATGCAATGAGCTCCTAAAGGCAGAAGTCACAAACCTGCGCGAGGCCATATCAAGCGTCGGCAAGGGCGACATAAACAGCAGGGACAATATTCTTGTGAAAATCCAGGACCTCGGTTCATGCGTGGAAGGGATATACATCCGGCATGTGATAGCCGGGTCAGGCATAAGCTGCAAGAGCTTTTGCCCGCAGCATCCCAACAGCTGCTGGGTGATCATACCGGACAGCTCATGCAGCAACGAAGACGTTGAGATGGAATGCATCGACGTCAGCGGCGAAATGGATATAACACCGGAAAGCGGGTTTGATGCATTGGCCGCAATATCCTCCCCCGACCCCTGGAAAGACGGGGCATATTCCATACCCTATACGCTTTTGATATCGATTGAAAAGACTGGGCCAAGTGAAATAACCCTGAGAAAACCATGAAAAGCTTAGCAAAAAACCGCAAGGGCATCTACGAGTACATACTCACAAAAAGCGTCATGCTGGTCTTCATTTTGGGGCTTGTTGGCATATTCGTTAGCTTCTACCAGAATATGTCCATAAAGAGTGCGGATGACATAGCCAATTCAGAGGCTACGCGGATTGCAAAGCAGATAGACGATGCCATAGGCTTTAAGGGTGTTAGCAACACAATAACCGTCTATCTGGACGATGAGCTAAAAGTCGGTAAAGAGGTAGTGCCTTACACATTTGAGATAAACAGCAATGGCGTTGCCGTAGTACGCTTCGTACAATATCCCTACGAAGGAATCTACGGTTTTGCGCAGTTTGGCCTTAAGATGCAAAGGATCGGCGGGCTTGATAAGGTTTCATGCACATGGTACCAGATAAGCAATGGCGCATCCTTCCAAGTGATAAAAGAGAGCAGCAATTATTACAAGAATAATGGTCCTATTGAGGATCAAGGCCTTTATTATGTCGTAAAAGTAACAATAGACGCATCAGCTGACTGCAACGCTCAGATGGTCTTCCAGGAAGAATTCAAGGAGTCTTCATGAGAACAATAGGCAATAAGGGGCAGGGGACTTTCCTTAGCGGTGACATACCGTCCATAATAATGATAGTGGTAAGCATAAGTTTCTTTTTGTCTTCGATATACCTTTCAAATGAGGAGTTCCAGTCCAAGAAAGCCGATATAGACATGCAGGCAGCTCTTGTAGATGCCGCATCTACATTCCTAAAAGAAAACGCCAAAATAAAAGCCTCTGACCTGTCAGTCACTTCCCAGTTTTGGGCTGAAAAGATAGATAAAATAAAAAGGACACACGGTGTTGAGGTATACGTAGACCTAACCTGCGTTCCGGGCATCACAGAAAGCCCATGCGGACAGCCTTACACTTATGGGAAACCCCCGGCCAGCAACATAAAGCAATTGTCAAAGCGCTTCCCGATAGCATTAAGGGGGGACACAGAGCTTGATGTCTTTCCGGCGCTTATAAAGGTTTATGTATTCCGGGCTTAAAGGCAATAACCAGAAAATGGGCATGAGATTAACCGGCAAAAAGGGGCAAGCGGAGATAATGGACGGCCTAATCCTGATGCTGATTTCCGCCATATGCTCCGTAGTGCTTCTTAGCATCTCCTCAAGCTATGGTTCCCTTCCGGTTAAAATATACGAGGAAACCTACTCACAGAAGCTTGCCCAGAACACCCTTCTTTCGCTATATCACATAACCGATCGCGACCAGAGTTCGGAATTCTACCGCAAGTCGATAATGATAGCGGTCTCAAAAGAGCTTTCTGGCGGTAGCACAAGCATCCGGGGTACCGAGGGCGGAAACTTGATAAAAGGGATTTTAGACGCGTATTATACATCCCTTGGAAGGCATTTTATGTTCGCCCTTACCGATGGCGTTAATCTAATACCGGCTTCCATAGTGTCCACAGACGATGCAGTCGTTGATGACGCAACCTTCAAGCAGAGGGCAGGCAACTCATACTGTGCAAGCGCAGCCTTGACATATCCGCCCGGTGCAGGCGGTTGTATAGACGGCAATTCTGCCGGCAGCATGTGCTACCAAGTCTTTGAGGTCTGTACCTGGCTTGCTTAAGGCAAATCAGTTCTTCAGTTAGTGCAAGAAATAAGTTATGCCAGGAAGAAATTAGTTCAAGAAATAAGTTAATGCAAGGAAGAAATTAGTTCAAGAAATAAGTTAATGCAAGGAAGAAATTAGTGCGCCGTTAAGCAGTCATCCTTCTTTTCATTGCAAACTCTTCTTTGCAGTGCGGGCACTCGTATTTGATATACTCTTGGCCGCCCTCAACAGACGTGGCGCAATTAGAGCAAAGCGGCTTTCCGCAGTTAGAGCAATAGACTATGGCAGTTCCCTTCTTGCCGCAGTTCGGGCACCCGCCCTTTGTCTTGCCCATATCAACGAACATGCCGTCAAAGCCCCCCGCATCCAGGTTTTGGTCCATTCCCTCCAAATCAGAAAGGTCTCCCATCCCCTCCAAACCCGTGCCGAGGTCGCCAAAGCCTTCCAACCCTTCCCCAAAGGAGATGTCTTCCTCAAATAATTCTACATTTGGCTCCCCGCCTGCCATTTCGCCTTTTGGCGCTTCTTCTACACCCTTTTGATACCATCTCTTGCCCGAGGGTTCCTCTTTACTTTCACCCTTTGTCTCAGAAAGCTGCTGCCGCACATCCCCGACTACATCCAGCAGTACATCGTCACCCCTTTTCTGCTTGGTTTTGCTATATGCCATAAGGCTCTCCCCAAGCTCTTCTTCCGGCCCTTCTATTAGCTCCTTCTTGTGCCCGTGCTTATCCTCCTTTTTCCCCCCTTCCTCTTTCATCTCCCTTAGGGCGCTTGTTATCTCCTCAATATCCTCTTCAGGATATATCTCCCCGCTGCCTACATCGTGGTCCTCCCCAACCTTCTCCCTCAGCTCATCAAGGAGCTTTTGCACCCTCTCGCGCTTGTCCGGCTCCCCGCCCGCAGTTTTCTTTATCTTGACTTCAAGCTCCCTCATGAGCCTCTCCTTCTCATCCAAGACTGGAACCGGTTTTGATTCTTCCATCAAAGATTTTCCGCTCTTAGCAGTGCCCAAAGCGGCCCTGAGCTG
>CAYSUP010000092.1:0-4022 GCA_964434205.1 uncultured archaeon
TTGGTTCTACTCACTGTCACAAGGACAGGCTCACCGTCTGCCAAACGGCAACACCTTAGTCACTGAAGGTGAGGATGGCCATGTCTTTGAGATAACCCGCGAGGGCGAAGTCGTCTGGGAGTTCTACAATCCTGACGGCCAGGGGCCGACGAATTCAGTAGTGGAAGACAAGTGGGGGACAAGGCAGGAGATCTACAATATGGACAGGTATTCCAAAGCCTTCATCGACGGACTCATAGCCAGATACTCTTCAAATTAAATGGACCAAAAACAGCTTCAGAACAAGAGCGTGTATGTCTTAAGAGAGGCTAAGTCCCAGTTCAAGAAGCCCGCAGTGCTTTGTTCTTTTGGAAAAGATTCAACGGTTATGCTTTACCTGATAAAGGACGCCTTTGGCGAGATACCCTTTCCCGTAATCCATCTTGACACCGGCTACAAGTTCCCGGAGATGTACGAATACCGCGACTGGCTGCAGAAAGAGCTGGGGTTTCAGCTCATCATCGCAAAGAACGAGAAGGCGCTTAAGGAAGGTATGAGCCCTGACCAGGGCCATTTTGAGTGCTGCAACGCGCTAAAGACCGAGAACCTAAAGACAGTCGTTCGCAAAAACGGATTTGATGCTATACTTGTCGGTATAAGGTGGGACGAGCACGGCATCAGGAACAAAGAGCACTACATGAGCCCGCGCGACAACGACTTCAAGTGGAAGACTTCCAAAAAAGCTGAGAAGACTGTTCAGTCTGACAGCGGGCTTGAGAGCCTGCAAGACCCCGAGTTCTCCGGCTGGGACCTTTACGCCTCAGAATACGACGACTCAAGCCATGTGCGGGTGCACCCCATCCTTCATTGGAGCGAAGAGGAAATCTGGCAGTACATAAAGGACAAGGACATAAGGATCAACCCCATGTATTTTGCAAAAGGCGGGAAGAGATATAGAAGCCTCGGCTGCATGGCATGCACTGAGCCAGTAAATTCCGATGCCGACACAATAGACCGGATAATCGATGAATTAAAGCAGACACAGGTTGCCGAGAGGTCAGGCCGGCTGAACACAAAGGAGTACAATATGGAAAAGCTCCGAAGCCTCGGGTATATGTGATTTTCTCTTATCAATTTCCTTCTTAATCCTTTTGATAATGGAAAGAGTCCTTTTCATTGGCCTTGACGGCATGGATCCGCAGGTGACCCGTTCTCTAATGGCCGACGGGAAGCTCCCCAACTTCGCGGATTTCGAATTCTCAGAACTAAAAACCGGCTATCCGCCGCACAGCCCCGTCTCATGGACTTCCATTGCAACCGGCTGCAATCCGGCAAAACACAACATATTCGACTTTATCGGCCGTGACCCGAAGACTTATACTCCAGAACTAATGCTATTTGATTCCCACGGCTCTGTCAGCGGGACCAAGTACTCTTCGCATGTCCGCGGGACTCCGTTCTGGCGGTTGAGCTCAAAGAAGGGCATTGCAACCTCAGTCATAAGATTCCCGTTGACATTCCCTCCGGAGGAAGTCAACGGAAGGCTTCTGTCGGGCCTCGGGGTGCCGGACATAAAGGGCTTTCTCAGCAGCTATGTTTTTTACACTACAGAAGATGAGAAGGACAAGAAGGTTGTGAATGTGGTTATGAAAGGCGACCTTGTCGAAACTTACGTTTCCGGCCCGAAAACAAGAAAGGGAAATGACATACTGGATATTAGAGCCCCCATGCATATTGATATTTCAAAAAAAGTTACGCTACACATCAATAATAAAAAATATGAGATTGGCGAAAAGGAATGGAGCGATTGGATGCGGGTGGAGTTCAAGATAGGTGCGTTCCAGTCGATACACGGCCTTTGCAGGGCTTATCTCCTGAGCCTAAATCCCTTCAGGATGTATCTGACTACAGTTCAAATAGATCCTGATAAGCCGCTGTTTCCTATCTCATACCCTCAAGACTACTCAAAGGAGCTAGCAAAAGAGATGGGCCCTTATTACACGCTAGGGATGCCCGAGGAAACAGACCCTTTTGTCGACGGCCGGATAGGCGCAAAAGTCTTTCTCCAGCAATGCGCGCATATAGAAGAGCAACGGGATAAGATGTTCTGGAGCGAGTTTGACAAATTTAAGGGCGGGATCTACGCGTTTGTCTATGACACGTCCGATAGGATACAACACGTCTTTTGGAACAACAGGCTGCTCGAGGGCGATAGGCTGGCCATAAGCCCGGAGATTGAGGACTATTGGGTCAAAAAAGACGCATTCCTCGGCAAGGTTGTTGAAAAAATAAGCAGCGATACTACGCTACTCATAGCCTCAGACCACGGCTTCACTTCCTTTGAGCGGGCCGTTAACATCAACCGCTGGCTTGTCGATGAGGGTTTCATGAAGCTCACAAAAGATATAAAGGGCGATGAAGCCCCGCTCTTTGAGCATGTTGACTGGGCAAGGACTGAGGCTTATTCAGTGGGCTTTAACTCAATTTATGTAAATCTCAAAGGCCGGGAGGCCCAAGGCATTGTTGAGAACCGCGATGGCTTAGTCGCAGAGTTGGCATCAAAACTGGAAAAGCTCAAAGACCCCAAGTTCGGCAAGAAGGCTGTCAACAAGGCATATGCGCGCGAAGAGGTCTATTCCGGGCCTTATCTGGAAAACTCCCCCGACATGATAATAGGCTTTAATCCGGGTTATCGGATGGCCTGGCAGTCGGCAATCGGGGGCTTTACGGACAAAGTCATTTTCGAAAATGAAAGGAGGTGGAATGGCGACCATCTGGTCGACCCCTGTTTTGTCTCCGGTGTCCTTTTCTCCAACAAAAAGATATCAAGTAAAAAGCCGCACCAGATGGACATTGCCCCGACTATCCTGGACATATTTTCCATTCCCCACGAAACTGACGGCAAGAGCCTTTTTTAGATTAGCCCAAAGTGAACCAAACCTAATGTTCGCAGATCAACATAAAAACATATTTACATCGTTGGCATCTATCTCAAGCGCACCGTTGTTTGTCTTGACCTCACCAATCACATCAGCGCACATGCCTCTTCTGCCCGTCTTTTCTTTTGTAAAATAGACCACAGAGATTTTGTAGCCTTCCTGCTCAATCAGCAGCCTGACGCCTGCGCTGAACTCTTTGAATTCCCTTGTGATTCCACGCACATGCACTGTATTGTCAAGCATGCCTGAATTGATGTCTTTGATGTCCGTAAAGCCGACATCAATAAGCTCTCCAAAAAATCCGATTACGAATATCCCTATCAGTGAGGCGGAGGCCAGAAGGAGAGGCTTTGTTTCAACCACTTGCTTTTTGCTAAAACTTTTTAGTTTTTGCTAAACTATTTTCTACCGCTAGCTATCAGGAACCTGATTCCCATCGCGTTGAGGAACGAGAATCCCTTGGGGAATATTTCCATTTTAACCTTCTTAAACCTTTCGCCCATGAGCAGTCCCATCTCCTTTTTCGAATACCTCTTTGTAGTGTAACCCCAATAGGCCGATGAGGTGATATCCGCGAGTTTCGCAGCGAAGTTAAGGCTGACGTCCTTGAAAGTGGCTATTATCACGATGCCTCCTGGTTTAAGGACACGCCGTATTTCATCCAGGACCCTCTCAGGGTAGACCATGTGGTGAAACGACCAGAAGCATACTACCACGTCAAATGAGTTGCTCTTGAAGGGCAAATCTTCCGCATCCCCGACTACAAAATTCCTGCCCGGGCAAGCCCGTCTGCAGTGCTCTATCATCTTCTCGGCAAAGTCTAGGCCGGTGTATTCCCCCATGCCTGTCAGGGGTTTTACCAAATGGCCAGTCCCGCAGCAGAGATCGAAGATTCTTAGCTGTTTTGAGTCTTGAGTCTTGAGTTCTGTCTTAAGAATCCCAATAACATTTTCAGTCAAGTCCGCGCGCAGCTTCTTTGCAGACTTCATCCAATACCAGCTGTCATAGTCTTCGCCTACCTTGTTGTAGGCGCCTTTTGTCCTTTCCTTGACTTTGGCACTATCCATTTAAGCCGTGAACCGTTTAAGCGTTTAAGCCGTGAAC
>CAYSUP010000093.1:0-4005 GCA_964434205.1 uncultured archaeon
AAACGTCATCGGCGGGCCTGATATGACCCTCCAGGAAGCGGAAGCTGCTGTGGAGTTCCTCTCCGGCAAGATAAGCTCTGACTCAAACATCCTATGGGGTGCCCAGATCGACGAGAACATAAGCAAGAACGTCGTGAAGGTCATGCTCGTTGTGAGCGGCGTCAAGTCGCTTACCGACCTTGGCGGCGCTGGCCAGTCGGGCAAGAAGCTTGACATGGATGTAGAGTACATATAACGGCCTTTAACAAAGGCCGTCTTGGCGAAAGCCAAGAAGGCTCTCGCGCCGCAAAGCGCGAGATCCGGCGAAAATGGCGGGTTGCCTTCGGCAACTCACCGAGCTTCGCTATACGAGGGAGGAAACTCCCTTAGCCTTTTCTTTTTTGTTTTTACCCTTTTTCTTCATTCCACATTTTTATTCCCTTAAACCCCCAATTACCAGGCTACAAAAGAGATTAATCAAAATGGGCACAATGCAAGCGCGGAAGAGCCAGGGAAGAGCTGCTGAGCGAAGAAACAGATACGGGCAAGGTCAACAGGAGCCCCAAAGCGCACCGCAAAGCGGCGTAACGATTACTGTGAAAAAGGGCGTCCAGATAGGGGGCGGCCGCAGCAAGTACGCCACAAAGGTCATGCAAAGGGGGCGCGAACCCCCATTGACCGGTCGGGAGAAGGCGATATCTAAAATAATGGGGCGCGATAATCTTTCACGAGATGGGGCCGAAGCAAGGCTAGAGGAGTTGGAAAGAGCAAGGGAACGGGCTGCGCAGGCACGGCAGGAGGAAGAAGTCGCTAGATTGCCGTCCTTTCAGCGCGACAGATACCGGACTCTTCGAAGCGGGTATACACACGAAGATGCCCTGCGCATTGCTAGAGAGTATTGATGCCCCCAACAATTGTAGCATTGCTTTATCTTATTTTTATACCTAAAGCTTCAATATTCCCGAATTCTTACTAGCTTAGGGTTAGCTAACTGCGAAACCCCCGCAAAAGAAACACAAAATGACCGAGACATCCACCTTCTCGATTATAAAACACTTCCCAAGCGAAGCTGCCAGGATTATGAAGCTTTCAAAAAAGCCGACGCGCGCCGAGTTTGAGGAGGTCGTGAAGATAACCGGCCTTGGAATAGTGATTCTGGGTGCGATAGGGCTGTTATTCGTGATATTAAGCGCGTTTTTCCAGGGAAGGTTTTCCTGATGGCGCATTCATACGAATCAAATAAATTAATCGGCGATCCTAATAACAACTAAATAATACATGCATTATATGCATTTACATAACTAATAAACATTTACATAACTATGTATTTACATAACTAAACTGCTACATAACTAAACATGCATTCGCATAAATAAACCAATAAAATGGAAGGAACCCACTTCTACCTTTTGAGGACTACAACAACGCAGGAGGATGCCGTAGTTGACATGCTGTACCAGAAGGCGACCCTCGAGGGCAACACGGGCGTTTATGCAATACTCCACCCCGGAGCGATAAAGGGCTATGTTTTCATAGAGGCCTTAGATTTGGGCGACGCCATACAACTAGTCCAGGGCGTCCCGCACACAAAAGGCTTTGTAAAGGACAAGGCAGGCGGCTCTGCGGAAGTGGATTTTGATAAAGAGGTAAAGCCGCTATTGACCCCAAAGTCAAGCGTTCTTGATGTAAAGAAGGGCGACCTTGTGGAACTGATTGCCGGCCCGTTCAAGGGCGAAAAGGCAAAGGTCATACGTGTCGACAGCAACAAGGAAGAGGTCACTGTAGAGCTTATTGAAGCGACAGTCCCGATACCTGTGACTGCGAAAGGCATGCACATAAAGGTAGTCGACCGCGTCACCCAAGAGAAGGCTGCAGAGAGCCAGAAGAAAGACCTGGAGGGGCGAAGAAGGGACGGCCCAGTAATAGGCGAAGGCCCGCTCCCGCCGCTCAGGCACGAGAAGAAGCCAAAGAGGGTAATCATCGGCGGCTTTGGCGCAGAGGCTCCGGAAGAGAAAAAAGAGACGGTCAAAGACATAGTCAAGGAAAAAGAGCCTGAAGAAGCCAAAGATGCTGAAGAAGCCGAAGAAGCCAAGACCGAAGAAAAAGAGAGCAAGAAAAAAATCGGCGGCCTTGATGAGGGCGAAGAAGCAGAAGAAATCGACGAGGAGAAAATCGCCGAGGAAGATGCAAATTATTTTGCAGACGGCGAAGATCCCGAAGAGCTTATAGACAAGAAATAAGCATTAATTGACAACAAATGATTGGCAAGTAACGGAAAGTTACTTTTATATATAACATATCTAACTACGCAACATGGCACAGCGAATAAACGTTCTTGTGGACGCGGGGAAGGCGAGCGCAGGCCCGCCCTTAGGGCCGGCATTAGGCCCGCTCGGAGTCAACGTAGGCGAAGTCATTGCAAAGATAAACGAGAAGACAAAGGACTTTGCCGGAATGAAAGTGCCAGTCGAGGTCTCCGTAGACCCGTCGACAAAAAAATTCGAGGTAAAGACAGGATCCCCGCCGGTTTCGCAATTAATAATGAAGGAAATAGGCGCAGAAAAGCTCGCCTCAAACCCAAAATTCCAGAAGGTGGGTAACCTCGCAATAGAGCAGGTGATCAAAATCGCAAAGATGAAGCTTGATACCCTCAACTGTTTGGCAATGAAGAGCGCAGTGAAGACGATAATCGGCTCTTGCGTGTCAATAGGCGTGATAGTAGAGGGCATGGAGCCGCGCGATGCGACAAAGGCTGTCAACGAAGGCAAGTTTGACAAGGAAATAAACTCAGAATCAACAACCGTTTCAGCCGAGAAGAAGGCAATACTCGCCCAGCAGCTTTCTGAGACGAAGGCTGCCCTTGAGAAGATACTCAATGAGCTTAAAGCCGAAGCAGCCGCAGCTGCTCCAGTTGAAGAAGCTGCAGTCGAAGCCGCGCCCGCTGAGGGCGCAGCAGCGCCGGCCGCAAAGGGCGCAGCGCCTGGCAAAGCAGATGCGAAGGCTGCAGCACCAGCTGCGAAGGGAGCGGCGCCAGCAGCAAAAGGTGCAGCACCTGCAGCAGGTGCAAAGCCCGGCGGCAAGGACGAGAAGAAAAAGTAAATGTGTATTCTATTCTTTTAACTTACTTAGCTTTTGCCACCCTCTTAACTTCTTTAACTTACTTAGCTTTTGCCACCCTCTTAGCTTACCTAGCTTTTGAACCTACTTAGCTTTTGCCGGGATTTTTTTTGGCACTGGGATCTTTTTTGATTTTCTCCACAGGGTTTCAAAGAGGGCTTTGTTGGATTTCGCTATCCCCTCGCTGTCTATGATTATGCCTGTGAAATCGTCCCCCTCATGATAGACTATCAGAGTGTGCCTGCCGTACACTACGGTGGCCGATGGGAATTGCAGGTCTTTTGGAAGGAGTCGTATCTCCGTCAGTGGCTGGTTCACAGCGTATTTGTATATCCTCTCCGTGGCGATTAGGTAGAGCCTCTTTATCTTATGTTCGATGCGCCTCCTTGTCCAAGTGTCATACCAAACGCCCAATTTCTCGGGACCTTCCCCGGTATACGCTATTCCGCAGACCCTCTTATCACCCATCTCGATGCAATGCCTCAATATGTCATTCAGGACCGCCTTATAACCGTCCCTCCCCTTGAATACCTGCACACTGGTCTCCTTCCCGCGCGGCTTTTGTAGCGACTTGAGTTCGGGAAGAAGCTCCTCCAGTTTGTGCTCCCTATCCCGCGCCAGGTCGAGCAATTCCTTCGGGTCTGTGGCTTGGAAGTATCGCCGGTTCTCCCTTATGTGAAATGATGCGAATCCCTTGCTTATCAGGTCCCCCAATTTCTTGTAGGTCACAGACCTGTCTATTCCCGTCTTCTTAGAGATCGAACTTGCAAGATCCGGCCCAAGTTCGAGCATGGCAAGGTATATCCGCGCTTCGCCGTCGTCAAGCCCCATGTCCCTGAAAATCTGCGTATCCATATGACTTGTTGTTCTGCGTACTCATATAACTTATTATTCTGCATACCCATGTAA
>CAYSUP010000094.1:0-3958 GCA_964434205.1 uncultured archaeon
CATACGGGAGATAGGCCAGTGTCATGTCTTTTATATTTTATATGTAGCAATAAAAACGTGGAAATACTTGTAACTGCAGAATTGAACCCGACTGAAGACATCAAGTTTGTCTTGAAGGCATTAGAAAATGTCTTCCCAAGCATCGACTTTAAGAAAAAGAAGGGCTTTCTTGAGGGATGCGGTACGAGCAAGGGGGCTTTGGAAGTCCTCAAAGAGCACTTTAAGATACTCCAAATAAGGTCGTCTGCGCGCTCTTTTTTAATGGAGCGAATAGACGGCGGCACCTTGGAGTTTGGCATAAACAAGCAGGCGGCCTTTATGGGCAAGATAAGCTTTGTCGATTTCCCGATAGCGCTTGGGCCGATAAGCGTGGAGATAACGGAAAAGAGCGAGGAAGAGCTTGAGGAACTCGTTGAGTGGCTTTGTGAGCGGGACTAACACCCGTTAGCACATCTTTTTCACAAGCTCGCTTATCTTGACTCTTTCCTGTTGCATCGAGTCCCTGTTGCGGATTGTTACGCTCTCATCCTTAAGCGTGTCATAATCGATGGTCACGCAAAACGGTATCCCGATCTCATCAGCGCGCGCATAGCGCCGGCCGATGCTGCCAGAAGAGTCCCATTGGACAAACATCCCTGCGTCCCGTATCAGGTTGAAGACCCCTCGTGCCTTCACATCAACCCCGTCTTTGTTCACAAGCGGGAAGACCGCGACCTTGTAGGGCGCGATGTCGGTTGGGAATTTGAAGAACGTCCTTGCCTTCTCGCCGGTCTCCTCGACAAAGCAGCTCTCAAGGGTGCAATAGACCGGCCTGTCTATACCATAAGCTACCTCAACGACATGCGGGACGAACTTTCGCCCGTCCTTGCTCACTGACATGTCCTGCTTGCTTAGGTTTTGGTGGGCTGTTAAGTCATAATCCGTTCTATCCGAAATGCCTATCATCTCCACTCGGCCATAGTCCTCGCTTAAGAACTCTATGTCCCAAGTATCGCTTGAATAGAAAGCCCTCTCGTCGTCCTTGTGCTGCCTCATCTGCAGCCGGGAGCGGTCGATGCCCATCTTCTCAAAGACACGCCAGGCGCGGCCGAGGCAATAAGCTATCATGGGTATCCTGATTATGCCCTTGTCCATGGCTTGGCCGATTGTCATCTCTTCAGGCTCTTTCGCAGCGACCTGCAAGGCCTTGTGCCATATCCTGCACTTGATGTCCCTGACCTCGCCGATGCGGTTGCTCTGCTTGTTCTCTGGGTCCATGAAGAACTGTATTTCAGCCTGGGTGAATTCCCTTAAGCGGAGCATTCCCTGGCGCGGGGAGATCTCATTCCTGAATGAGCGGCCTATCTGCATGACCCCCATCGGCAGCTTCTCTCTTCCTGTGGCCCACAGTCTGCGAAAGGGGAGATAAGTAGTCTGCGCAGTCTCAGGCCTCAGGTAGGCCTGCACCTTTGTCTTGCCCGGGCCGATGGAAGTCCCGAACATCAGGTTGTAACGGTAAGGCTCGCCCAAAGGGCCTTTGCACTTCGGGCAGACTATCCGTGCTTCAGTTATGTGCTTCTTTATTTCAGGGATTCCCATGCCGTCAGTTTGCACTTTCACATGCTCAGCCACAAGGTGGTCTGCGCGGTATGGTTCGCCGCACTTCTGGCACTCGACAATGACGTCAGCAAAGCTCTTGACGTGGCCGGATGCAATCCAGACGGGCTCAGGCGTCACTGTCGGGCAGCTGACCTCAAGACAGCCCTGGTCAATGACATACTCTCGCCTGATGAGCTCTTCAATGTTTCTTTTAAGGAGTGCGCCCATCGGGCCGTAGTCGTAAAAGCCTTTGGCGCCGCCGTATATCTCAAAAGCCGGCCAGACAAATCCTCTCCTGAGGGAGACATCCATGACTTTTTCCTTGACCATTTTTGAAAAACCACCCTTTAGTCCCAGTTAATTCCGTAGACTTTTCTGTACTCATCCCTTGTCAACTGCCTTCGCTCTGTTTTTGGCGGTTCCGGGATTTTGCGTGCCGCCCTTTCAGCCGCATCATGCTTATCCAGCGCGACAGTCCCGCCTTTAAACCATATGCCAAAACGCCTCATCGTTCCCTTAAACCCTCGTCTGCTGACCGGCGCATGCGGTTGTCCTGCCATTTTATGTTTTGTTTGAAGTTTTGGTTATAAAATCACTCCATATCCTTATCCACTATGAAATTGGGCGGTATAAGCTTGTTTGGCCCTATCTTCTTTCCGGGCATTATCGAGACGTTTATCCCGGTCTTGACATTGTCAGCAACTACGCACCCAAGCTTCCTTCTTTTGCTGCTCTCCCGCTCACCCTGGATGTTCATCTTCACCTCGGCGTTGTCAAACCTTAGGTTGGCCACGTTCGTCCCGGCCCCGAAGTTGCAGCCCTCACCTATAATCGAGTCGCCGATATAAGATAAGTGGGGCACCTTGCTGCCCTTCATTATTATGCTGTTCTTTATCTCGACTGCGTTGCCTACGTGGCAACCGTCGCCGATTGACGTGTAGTTGCGTATGTAGCAGTTTGGCCCTATCACGCAGTTCTTCCCGATGGTGGTGGGCCCTACGATATATGCCCCCGCCCGGATGATTGTGCCCTCGCCTACATTGACATAGTCCTCGACTATGGCGTTTGGGTGTATTGTCCCCCTTAGCTGCTTTTTCATCTTCTTCAGATAGAACTCATTAGCATCCAGCATGTCCCAGGGCTTGCCCACGTCCAGCCAAAAACCGCCATAGACAAAGCCGGAGCAGCCAGCCTCGCGAAGAGTATCCGTTATTTCATACTCCCCCCTTTGGGACTTCTTTGTCTTTTTGATGTGCTCGAATATAGTCGGCTCAAAGACATACACACCAGCGTTGATGTAGTTGCTTTTCGGCTTATCCGGCTTTTCGGTTATGCTCAGCACTTTCCCATCCTTGCCTAGCTCCACGACCCCAAAGTGCTTAGGCTCGCTGGACTGTGTGACCGTCATAACATTGGAATAGCTCTTCTCATAGAACTTGACGACATCAGAAAATAGTGACTCCTCGATTACCAAATCGCCGTTCATGCAGATGAAGGGCTCTTTGATATGGCCTTCGGCGCAGCCGACTGCACTTGCGGTCCCCTCGCGCTTCTCTTGCTTAAGGAACTTGACACCTTTCAGCGCAGAGCGCATCTTCTCCTCGTTGCTTCCGACAAGGACATAGATGTCATTTATCCCGGCTTTTTTAAGCGCGTCTATAGTCCACTCTATCATCGGCCTTCCAGCCACCGGCAGCAGAGGCTTTGGCTTTGTAGCTGTCAGCGGCATCATGCGCGTGCCTTCGCCCGCAGCGAGAATTAGAGCAGTCTTTATCATCTTAAGGAATGCGGATATTTAGAAAAAGAAGGTATAAAACAGCTATTCTGCCCCCAGCCACAGCGTCTCCATCATCTCAAGCGCCTTTTCCCTCTTTGCCGGGAAGGCAGCCACCTTGCCCTTCAATTGTATGGTATCCTGGCCGCCAAGCACCAGCCGCCCCCCACAGGCCTCCTGTTTGTCAAGGCGCATCCAGAATTCATCATTGTCGGTTACATGCTCCTCAATGTCAAAGTATTCCAAGTCCTCTTTTTTGATGTTTTCCTTTATGAAGTCGACAAGCTCCTTTACCTCTGCATGCCTCTCAAATTCCAAAGAAAAGATGATTATACCGTTCCCAAAAGATCCCTCGACCCTCTGCTCCTTGAACTTTGCTTCCCTGAGCGCTTCCGGCAGGACATTTCGCATAGCTTCCCTTACCCTGCCCGGGTCTTCGGTTGCGTGGCAGAAAGCCTCTAAGCTAAGTCTATGGAAGAGCATCGTTAACTGTAACCCGGCAAATATACACGAATAACAATAAAAGAACAAACATACCAGAATAACAATAAACAAACATACAAGAATAACAATAAAAGAACAAGCACGCGAATAACAATAAGCAAA
>CAYSUP010000095.1:0-3953 GCA_964434205.1 uncultured archaeon
ATCATTTATTATCCCCATCATCTATTACCTCTATCATCTATTACCTCTATCATCTATTATCCCCATCATCTATTACCTCTATCATCTATTATCCCCATCATTCTTTATTACTCCCATCCTTCCCAGTTTTCTGGTTTTCTTTCTTGGTTTTCCTATAACTGAACTCGCCGCTAAACCCGCGGGCTTCCATGGCTTCGGCCACAGAAACGCTGCGCTCAAGTGAGTTTGAAAGGAGCGGGATTATTATCGGGCCTTTCCCGCGTATGCCCCTTAATTTTGCGCCGCGGGCCTTTTGCACTTGTGTTAATGTGTCAACGTCCTCAAGCAGCGAAGGAACAAAGCGGGCAGACAATGACGTCAAAAAAACGGACTTCGCAGGTATCCTGGATTTTGCCATCAGCCACATGGTCTCCTCGGGCGACACGGTAAGCGCGAATACTGCAAATGCCGAGATGACGACTGCTAGTCGCAGTGCCATGGTAAAACCGAATAACAATGACTCAAGCGTTATCCTTATCGTCTCAAAGAACGGGATATCCAGCTGGGCTTGGAATAAGACCGTTTCTCCGCTTTGGGATAAAACCAGGTTCAATAAGACGATAAACACGCCGATCCACGCGGCCACTTTCAGGTAAAACAGCCAGCCCGGGGTTATCTTTGCTTCAATGGCGATTACGACTGAAATCAAAAATAGGATGGTCAGATAAGCCGGGTCGGCTATTATAAGGGCTGCGACGATAATGGCCGCGCATATGAAGAACTTGGCTATTGGGTTTAAGCGGTGAAACCTGGTGTCCTTGTGCTTGTAGAAGAATTCCCTCATCTTTGGATATTACCCGCCTTTGGATATCACATATAGTCGGATATCGCATCTTGTTGGATATTATATCCAAGAAGGAGAAAAATCACTTTAACAGATTCTCTGTTGTTATAGTCTCAATTTTGTTTTGAGCCTGCAAGTGCTTGTCATTTGACCATATCTTGCATTCTGGAACAAGCAAGGCCGCAGCAACAAAGATTGCATCTTCCCGGTCTATATCGCGCATAATCTCTTCAGCAGCTTTTCGGACTTCTGGAACGTTCTTGAGAGAGACTAAGCTTATGCCCCTAAATAGCCTTTTGTAACCCTATCAAACTCGTCCCCATCGACCCTGCCACGTTTAACCAGTGCTCTTTTGCATGCATTAAGTTCGTCCAGAGCCTCAGTTGGGTAGTACAACTCATGCTTGCCTAATACGAGAAGCTTTCGTGTAACTGCGTCTGTCAGTAGGGCGGAAAGGAGTATATTCGTGTCCACTACTAAGCGCATTCTTTATTAATCTTCTTCCAAGCTCTTTTGTCAATAAGGTCGGCAAATTCTTCTACATCCTTTTGGGTAAATTTGCCATGTTTTGCGAAAGCATCAATTATCTCATAATCCCTTATTTTATCCTCAAAGGCCTTTCTAGCTATTTCGCTCCAGCGCACTTCAGTGAGCCCCTTCATCTTTGCATGTAGCTCAGCTGGCACGGCAATTGTTATATTGGTCATCTCGTGAATACATGTGTTTTCACATGTATTTACTGGTTTACATTTAAAAATCAGGATTTTCCACCAGTCTGTGACTGGTGGTTTGCGTGGTGGAAAATCTACTGTCAAGTCCGCTCTAATCTTCATTCAAGCCCGGGAACATGACTTTTAACCGTTCTCGGTCTTCCAAAGAAATTCCACAATAGCCGTAGTCCAGCTTCCTGAGTTTTTGGTCCATGCGTATATTAAACCCGGCGCGGACTAATAGTTTGGGCGTTGAAAAGTTATCGCGTGAGGAGAACTCACTTCTTGCTTATGACGCACGGCCTTCCCATGCAGTAAATGATCTTTTCCTTAGGCATTTTGCCACCCCTGTACGACTAATATAAAAGTAAAAGGACTAATACTGTTTTGGGGAATGTCATAGGCTAGAGATAGCTGCCCACTGATATCGGCTTATTGCTCGTCCTTGTGATAGAAGTCAAGGATTACAACTAAATCCTCCTCAGCGCGATATGCATAAGAGAACCTAAAGGGCGGTATCCTGACTTCTCTAGTGCCTTTCCTGCCGCCGCGCATTGGCTTCCCGACTTCGGGGTAATCTTTTATCCTAATAAGTTGTTTCTTTATCCTTTCCTTAAGCAGAGCGTCCTTTATCTTTGCGTAGGTCTTTAGGAAGGCGGGATCCAACGTTACTCTCGTCATTTATCTAACTCTTTCACGAAGTCATCCCATTCCATGGTTATGAATTCGCCCCTCTCATGCCTCTTGTAGGCCTCTTCAGTCCTCCTGGCAAACTCCAGGTCCCCTTTCAGCTGTTCATCCATGTCCTTGGCTTTTCTCATGATTATCCGGCCTTTCTCTTTCATAAGAAAGAGCTTGTCGCCCTCCTTAAGGCCCTTTCTCATTTCTAAGGGTATGACGATTTGGCCCTTCGAGCTCATCTTTGTTATCGCGATTTCCATAGTGGTAAGATTAGTCTTACCAAGTATATAAATGGGCATAATAGCCCATAATGTAACGTTTCACGAGAACATGTAGTCTAATGCATCTTGTTTGCATTCCCCTACTTTGTCTTTGTCAGCAATATTATCACAGAGATAAGGCTTGCCTGAGAAGTATGCTACGTCGATATAGCAAGTATCTTTAGTCTCTTGGTCTGCTATCAACTTACACAATTCAGCATTATCCGTGTCAAATGCTATATTATAATAGCAATCATCCCTCCAAAAACTGTCGGTTTCCCCTGCACATTTTGCCGGGTCAATATTCACAATCCCCGATGGCTTTGCCGAAGAGGCGGTTATTGTCATATTCTTTGAGAAAAGCGTGAATTTCTCCACAGGGTGCATCCTTGGGGTCGCTGCGGCAAATATCATGCCTATGAGTGTAAGCACCAAAAGGCTGGTGACAATGGAGAAAACAAAAGCCTTCACCCATGCATTCTTTTCCTTAATTTTGGTCTTTATGGCGGAAACAAAGAGGAACGCCGAATACAACCCTCCAATCGACGATGCAAATATGCCTATAAGCGAAAAGGCCACTAGGAAGTTGAAGATAAGTGCAGGGGTGTACGAATATATCGCAATAGTCATCGCTTCGCCCCGTGACAGCTTCTTGCCCATCAGGTGCTGGCTTAGCAGGCTGAGCAGCAGCCCCACTATCAGCGGCATGGCTATCCATTTGATGTAATCCATAATGCCCAATATAAGGCTCTCCGGTATTGCCGGATACATTGCGCTTGCTGAAGAGGTCACCTGCCCAAAGGTCATGCTGATGTTGAATCCAAGCACGCCGTATAACAAAAAAGTCCCCATGAAAGTTGGGATGGCAAAGAAGAGCAGGTACTTAAGGTTTGAGGGGAAATCCCTGGGGCGCATCTGCTCAAAAAAGTGTTTGGTACTCTTCGGATTCATGAGTCTGATGAAGTCTGATTTGCCCATGCGTATATTAAGCACACCGGAGACTAATAGTTTGGGTGGAGAAATGTTATCGCCTAATGATAATCGGATAGCTTGGCAGGCTTTGCCAAAACGGTCTTCAGTCTTCAGTCTTGGGTCTTGTCTAGAGGTAGTCGGAAAGCTTTACCTTTTTGGAATTCTTTCTATAATATTCAAACAGATCCAAACCCCATTTGATTGCACGAGGATCCATAGACTGGAGATCCATGTTTAAGTAATGGCTTGGATCTCCCTTCGTTTCAAGAGCGAGTGACGAGAAGCTTTCGCTCACTGTGTACGCCACTGTCAAATGTTTTTCGTATATGAACCACTCACCGCGGTCTCCGATGCTCCTAAGCACTTTGCGGTCTTTTGCAGGAAGACTAACAATCAGATCAAAGATCTCCTTGCTAACTATGAATTTTGAGTCGACGTTTGCATCCAATTTGTTGAACACCTCGGCCATATACTCATTATGATATATGAGCGAGATCCCATAGAACT
>CAYSUP010000096.1:0-3924 GCA_964434205.1 uncultured archaeon
ATCCCGTTCTTGTCATAGATATAACCGTCAGAGTCGCTCATCGCAACCACTTTTGCGCCAAGCTGCTGGCACTTTTGGGCGGTGTAGATTGACACATTGCCTGACCCGGAGGTGACTACTGTCTTTCCGTCAACAGTCTGCCCCTTTGTCTTTAGCATCTCCTCAACAAAGTACATAAGGCCGTATCCTGTGGCTTCGGTCCTCACCAGGCTTCCGCCGAATGGGAGGCCTTTTCCTGTAAGGACACCGGTGAATTTATTCGTCAGCTTCTTGTACTGACCAAACATGTATCCGACTTCCCTGCCGCCAACGCCTATGTCGCCTGCAGGAACATCAGTGTCCTCGCCGATGTGCCGGTATAATTCAGATATAAAGCTCTGGCAGAAGCGC
Source organism: uncultured archaeon (assembly GCA_964434205.1). GTDB lineage: Archaea > Altiarchaeota > Altiarchaeia > JAFGQM01 > JAFGQM01 > JBFYKJ01. The sequence goes on from CAYSUP010000096.1 coordinate 391, forward strand.
ATGACCTCCATGTCGCTCTTCCCGTGCGGGTCAAAGTCTGAGCCACCTTTACCGCCGCCCATTGGCAAACCGGTCAGTGAGTTCTTGAGGATCTGCTCAAACCCCAGGAATTTTAGCATCCCCAGGTTCACAGTCCTATGGAATCTCAAGCCGCCCTTATATGGCCCTATCGCGCTATTGAACTCAATGCGGTATCCCCTGTTTATTTGCACCTCGCCCTTGTCATCCATCCACGGCACGCGGAACATTATCGTGCGCTCCGGCTCTGTCAGCCGTTCAAACAACTTGGCCTCCACAAACGCCGGGTGCTTGTCAAAGACAGGCTCCAGCGAGTGGAAGACCTCGGTCACTGCCTGGTGAAACTCAGGCTCATTCGGATTCTTGTCCAGCACTTTCTTTAGAACAGATTTGTCTGCCATTTTTACCACCAAAAAAATTTTAAGCGATAATTTTTGAAGATATGTATTTAAATACTTAAATCAAATAACTATAAATAGTTTAATGTTTAAACCATTCCACGCTCATGAAACCAAAACTCTCTGAGAACGAGAAGCTGGTGCTCAAGTACTTGATACGCGAAGGCCGCATGCCGTGCACAGAGATAGCCAAGAAACTCGGCATAACCTCGCAGGCAGTCGGAAAGATCCAGGACAAGCTGGAAAAGCAGGGGATGATAAGGGGCTACCACGCCGAGATAGATTATACAAAACTCAGCATCGACGTCTTTGCTGTGGCGTTCTTCAGGTTCAAGTCAGGAGTCTGGGACAAGATGGCAGACGAGGACATCAAAAGAAGGATGCGCGGGCCGCACTTAATCAGGGTATACAGGATAATGGAGGGCGACTATACGCACATGGTCATCTATGGCTTTAGGAGCATCAAGGAAGTCGAGCATTATTTCCAGTTCCTGCAGAAAGAAAGAGGCCACATATCCGAATTAAAGAAGCTGTATGTGCTCACTGCCGGCTCGGTGATAAAGGACTCGCCCGACGACTTGCTGATTAAAGTCATCGACGAGCTGGGGAGTGATGTATTGGCGCGGCCTGAGGTGATAAAACCGATACCCGATTTGACGGAGAGCGGGTTCTTCTCCTAAAGCAAGTTTCAGTTTATAATCTTTTTTTCTTAAACCCGCTTCTAAATAATCTGTCTCCGCCCTTATTCTGAAAACGAAATGAAAGCGCTTAACGCGAACGACGCTATAAAGATCCTTAGAAAAGCCGGCTTTGCTTTCGACAGACAAGCCAAGGGCAGCCATGAGATCTGGCACAACCAGGCGACCGGCAAGAGGATTGTAGTGCCTAACCACGGGTCAAAGGACATACCAAAGAAAACGATTAGGAAGATGATAAAGCAGTCTGGTCTCTCGCCGGAAGAGTTCTACTCGCTAAGCTAAAGGGCGCTAACCGGCTTAGGCTGCTGCCCTGACGGGCACAACAAAATTCGAGCGCTCCACTGTTCTTCTCCGCACGCATGCAGGGAGCGGGTCACCGTGCTCTTTGTATGATTCGACAAGCTTCTCGGCCACATCCTTGGCTATCTCTAATGTCTCCTCTAGAGTATCGCCCTGGGCCATCAAGTCCTCAAAATCGTCGCTCGTGGCCAAGTAGCCGCCTTCTTCAAGCTTCTCTATCTTTATTTTTATCAGGTTCTCCATGTTCTATGAAGTTAGTATATTGAAACGTATAAAAGAAAAAGCCACTTTTCTTAACCCCGCTTCTAAATATTCCATGTCATCAAACACTTTCGGAAAGGAGTTCTCTGTCACGACATGGGGCGAGAGCCACGGCGCTGCAGTAGGCTGCGTGGTTGACGGATGCCCTGCCGGTCTGAAAATAACCGTTGCCGATGTCCAGAAAGACCTTGACCGCAGGCGGCCGGGCCAGAGCGACATAGCGACCCAAAGGGGCGAAACTGACAAGGTCGAGATACTTTCGGGCGTGTTTGAGGGAAAGACTGTGGGGACGCCTATCTCGATGATTGTCAGAAACGAAGATGCAGATTCCTCCAAATACAAAGAGTTCATAAGCAAGCCCCGCCCGGGCCACGCGGATTTCACCTGGCAGGCAAAATTTGGCATACGCGACTGGCGCGGTGGCGGGAGGGCGAGCGCAAGGGAGACTGTTGGAAGGGTGGCTGCGGGTGCAGTGGCAAAAAGACTGTTAGCTGAGACTCTCGGCGTCAGAGTCATCTCTTATACAAAGCAGATAGGCCAGATAGCCGCGAAGGACATGAAGATAACAGATGTCTGCCACTGCAAGGATATAATATATTCTAATCCTATACGCGCTCTTGATATAGAGCGGGCCAATGAGATGGAAGAGGACATCCATCTGGCCATGAGCAAGGGCGATTCTCTCGGCGGGATAATCGAGTGCATTGTTTTGGGCGTGCCTGCCGGGCTCGGTGAGCCGGTATTTGACAAGCTCAGCGCAGATCTGGCCAAGGCAGTATGCTCGATACCTGCGGTGAAGGGGGTGGAGTTCGGCCTGGGTTTTGAACTGGCCGGCATGAAGGGCTCGGAGGTCAATGACGTATTTGTCTCGGAAAAAGGCAAGGTTGTCACAAGGACAAACAAGGCAGGCGGCATCAACGGCGGGATCTCAAACGGCATGCCAATAGTCCTAAGGGCGGCGATAAAACCGACAGCCTCGATCAGCCAAGAGCAGGAGACGGTCGATATGAAGACCAAAAAGCCGGCCAAGATAAAGATAGAGGGCCGCCATGATCCCTGCATAGTCCCGCGCGCTGTTCCGGTAGTCGAAGCAATGGCCGCTCTTGTTTTGGCAGACCACGGCCTAAGGAGCGGGAAGATACCAAGGACACTAGCCTGAATCTGTTTTAATAAGTATAATAATTTTAATAATTTTAGAAAGAATCTGTCTTAAAAAGAATCCGTTCTAGAAAATCAAAATGATCTTAGGGATATCCGGCGGCCAGGAAGGCGGCAACACTGACATCCTCGTGAAAGCAGCTCTTGAGGAATGCAAAAAAGCCGGTTTGGAGACAAGGCTTGTCAACATCTCAAAGAAAAAGATCCTCTCGTGCATCGATTGCGGGGTCTGCAAGGACAAAGACTGCCCGCTCAAGGATGATATGCCGGAGCTTCTTAAAATCCTGATTGGCGCAGATGGTATCATAGTAGGCTCGCCCACTTATTTTGCCAATGTCTCGTCTCACGTCTCCCTTATGATGGAGCGCTCCCTGCCCCTGAGGCGCCAGGGTTACAAACTGAGGAACAAAGTCGGCGGGGCCATAGCAGTCGGCGGCTCGCGCAACGGCGGGCAGGAGTTCGTAGTCAAGACCATACAGAACTGGTTTACGCTACACGGTATGATCGTTGTGGGCGACGACGCGCCGACTGCACACTTCGGGGGCATAGGTGTCGGGCGGAGCCTTGGCGATACTGCAAAGGACGAGATCGGCCTTGAGACTGCAAGGAACCTGGGCAAACACATAGCGGAGATTGCTGCGCGATTATAACTTCTCTATCTTCACTTTCCTTCGCCTTTTCAGGAAAAGCCCGGCCCCGAT
>CAYSUP010000097.1:0-3912 GCA_964434205.1 uncultured archaeon
CTTGTCCTCTGGACGGGTAGAGCAGTCAGGAGTGCTCGTCGGATGCGCGTAAGGGGAACCTTTGCGCAGGCGTAGCTCATACGAGTCTAACTCATGAGAAACACTCTTGAAGTTAGGCCCTCGGTAACCCGAAGGTCGTGTGGTTCAAAATGAGATGTAGTGTAACAGCTTATCTCAGGAATATCCCACCCCCGCTATTCACTCTTCTTTGTAGTGTAACTCAGCCAATTTGTAGTGTAACTTTTCAGGGTCGGTTACACTACATTTATGAGAGCCAAACTTTGACAGATTTCACATCCCAAAAAGGGTTTTTTCTTACCTTTAGGGTCCATTCAAGCCCCCTAAGCCACGACCTTTTCTAGTCTGCTTCTTAAACCTTGTAATGAACGAATATCTCTGGCTTGGATACCTCGCAGCTGCCCTGAGCACCTCATCGGTCCTGCCGCAGGTCATAAAAACATTCAGGACAAAAAAGGCTGATGAACTATCGCTTTTGTTCCTTGCAGTCATGGTGGCCGGCCTTGCCTTGTGGCTGGCCTACGGGCTTGCAATATCCGAGCCTGCCTTGATAGCGTCAAACTCCATATCGCTTGGGCTTGTCGGCTCGCTTCTGGCAATGAAGCTCAGATATGACTAAACTCTTTTTCAGCATGACTAAACTCTTTTTCAGCGTGGCTAAGCCGTTTTTCTTTTTCTTTTGGTATATTTCACATGCCTAGGCCCCTTGGAAGAAAAGGATTCTTTGTCTCGACGCCACTTGTCGGAGCTGTGCTTTTCTTGACTGCCGCTGTTCTAACCGTCCTTATGACTACGGAGAACGATGCCAGGATATTCACTGCCAGAAGCACGGATTCTCAGGGGACTCTCCAATTCATGGCTGAAGCGATGATGGCCGACAGCTACGACGTCCTACTCCAACAGAAACTGGAAAAGCTTACGACTGACTATCTAAAGGACGATTATTTTGACATAAACACCCAGGAGGCGAACTGGAAGCAGAACATGAAGAGCAATCTCGAGGACTATTATACGTCTAGACTTGGCAGCACCCTGGGCATGGACATTGAAGCTTATGCCCAGGCTTATGCGGAGATGCCGGGAATATCCGAGTGCAATGTGGATCGCGTCGGCAATTACACCTCAAACCCCTCGGCTGATGATTCGGACATGAACGACGGCACTTTAAGGGTCAGGGGCTACTCGTTTGGTGAGCGGATACACTGCAGGGCAAGCGACCCGGAGGGTGAGGTGACAGTGGATATAACCGGCAGGTACTATAGGGTAAACGTCCGCGTGCCCAATTTATACGAAGTTGCCAGATGGATAATATCGACTTCAAAAGCGGCCATAAACTTGGAAGCGAGTGGCATAAACGAGCCTATTGCCAAATGGGACTCGCCAAAATGGGCGATAGTGAACAAGGTCGACAACAGGCTGGTAAAGCCCGGGGAAGTGCAATTGGAGAACCTGGCAAACAACTGGGCAACGCTTATGGACGGGTGGTTCCAGGGAAGGATAAAGGATGTAAGCAATGCGCACGCACGGGAGGTGGGTTATACCGGTGTTACACTGCAGGAGTTTAAAGTGGCTCAAGAGAATGAGCGGAATTATAACCTCTCAGACTTTGAAATCGCTTGCGCCGAGGGCGAACCGGGAATTGACCAAGACAGCTACAGGAACTGCATGCCCTTTAGGGTTGCAATGACACTTGGCGACAAAGAATGCACAGACAAAGAGCCTCCAAAGACCCCGGATAACAGCAACCCAAACCCGCTTTATAACCTGCAGATCGGGAGTCTTTCCCTAAAGTGCGGAAGTGGCGCATGCCCAAGAGCGATGACCAGCATTATGGAGGAGATTGTAAAACCGCTCGGAAGCGTATGTGTGGAATACAATGCTTATGTCGATTCTGTTTATCCGGTCTGCAAAAAGTGGAATGCAAAGCCGAAATCCATACTCTTAAAAGGGACATTGAATGACGACAACCCGGATTATGTCGTAGCGAATTTGAATGAAACGATCTTTAAGTTTAAGGACCAGCAGCCGAATGTCGATACCACTCGCATTAGGGCAAAAAGGCTTACCTGCATCGGAGAATCCCCGGACAGGAGCCCTGAAGGCAATGAGATGGACAGCGATCTCTACAAGCAGAATGTAAGAAAGCTCCTCCAAAACATGGACATAAGGCTAGGCTCTGGCAAGGATTCAAACAGTGCAAGGGTGCTATGGGTCGATAAGGGAAGCTCGCTCTCGCAGCTCAATGACGAGAATCTCAAGGATGTTTACAGGACGATTTACGAGCAGGGGACCCTCCCCATACCGTGCATGACGGGGGGGATAAGACCTGACCCCAAATGTGACGCTTCTGAAAACAGGGAAAAGCCGAGGATGCAGATAGAAGTTGACTGGGGTGAAGTAAGGTCGAATTGCATAAATAGGGTGAACGGGCTGTGCGAGGCTTTGTGCGGCGGAAATGCGCTGCCCGAAGGGACAGAGACGTTCTGCAAGGGGCTGTTCCCAAACACGGATGCCAACACGGGCGGCAAGGGCGAGCTGAGGTGCGGCGGCGCTCCTGCCTGCGGCAACACATATATAGAGATAACCAATATGGAATTCGGGATCGCCGGAATTTCCGGGTTTTAGTTAGTGTGCTTTGCGTTGAGTCGGATAACTGGTTTATCTGAGCGGCTTAGTTATCCGGATGGCTTAGTTATCTGAGTGGCTTATTTATCTGAGCGGCTTTAATCCAGTAACCTCTGGTAACCGGCTTTTAATCTAATAACCGAAAACTTAGCATGCTCTTTGACCACCATATACACTCCAGCTACTCGGTTCTTGACTCCAGTTCCGGTGTAGAGGATATCATAAAAACAGCAAGGGAGATCGGCCTCGGCGCTATTGCAGTGAGCGACCATGATGCTATTGAAGGCTCTTTAATGGCAACCAGACTTGCGCCTAAAGGTTTGATAGTCATACCCGGCATGGAGATAAGCTCTGCCGACGGGCACATAGTGGGCCTCGGCATAAGGGAGAAGGTAGAGAGGTATCTGCCAGCCAAAGAAACCGTTGACCGGATACATAAGCTTGGCGGGCTTGCGATTGCAGCCCACCCCTATGACACGGTAAGGCACGGAGTTGGCGACCTTTGCTGGAAACTTCCCTTTGATGCAATAGAGATAAACGGCCACTGCCTCTATGGCAATGGCAAGGCTGAGAGAATCGCTGCAAAGCATAAGAAACCTCTTGTGGGCGGAAGCGATGCCCACTCAATTGGTGAGATAGCCACAATCTGCACCGATGTCGAAGGTAAAGACGCCAAAGAGGTCTTGGAGAATATAAAAAAAGGAAGATGCAAAGTTGTCTACCGGAAGAATCTTGTCTCCCTAAAGGCATCCATATTAACGGGCAAGGTCTCAAGGCGGATAAACAGGGTCCTATGACTTTAGCAGGGTCCTTATAATTTCAAGAGTATTCTTTTGAGAACTGCCTTGCCCCGGCCAAGCTCTTCCTTGCCGGCACCGGTTATCTGGTAATATTTCCTTTCGCGGCTGGAGGTTTGCATTGCTGCCATCTTGACAAACCCGCCGCGCTTGAGCGCGTAGAGCACGCGATATGCAGTCACGTTGCCGGGCTTAAAGCCGAATCTTTTTTGTATGGCTTCCCGCAACTCGTAGCCGTACATGTCCTTTTTGCTGAGAAGCGAAAGTATGTATATCCAGAGGTTCTCCTTTGTGAGCTTTTCTTCAAGGCGTTTTGAAGGCATCTTATGGGTTTTTAGTGTGTTGCGTATTATTAGCGTGGTGCGTATTATTAGTTCACGAATTGTTGGTGTATGGTGTATTATTATTTTATAACTATAAAATACAACAGGCATAAAGAGCGATGATGGCGGCAAGACTCGGCCAGCATTTC
>CAYSUP010000098.1:0-3897 GCA_964434205.1 uncultured archaeon
ATATGGCATATAACCGGGCATCTGGTTCTGTTCCGCCCTGATCGGCTCCTTCTGGGATACCATATAAGTGACCAGCCCTATGCCCAAGAAGGCCAAACCTACCCAGGTTGTGCTTGGCACAAAAAGAAGGGCAGCACCCAGTGCTATTGCCACTATCGATACGTTCATGTTCTTATTGTTTTTTCAGCTTTTTCAGCCACTCATTTGGAGAACCAAGGCCGGGGTTTGCAAAGTCGTCCGGGGATGTGACCGTCTTTACCGATCCTATGTGCAATCCTGGGAACACGTCCTTCCTAGTCCTAAAGTCCCATGCCGTCAGGGCCTTCGGGCCGTCCGGGGTATCAAGTTCGCACATCTTGTAAAAATCCCCGGCGTCACCGGTAATCCTAAACCTTATGTCATCCTTGAACCTTATCGGCCCCATATCCTGCGCAAATGCACCGCTTCTAGATCCGACAGCACTTCCACTTGCTTTATCAGCCATAGGATTTACACCCATCATACCGTCTGCAAATGTTGTCGGACTCCATTTCATGTCCCACGCATCAAAGCCTGCGTCCACATCAGCCTTTTTAGCTGCCGAAGCCATAGCAGTCTTGGCGGTCATAGCTGTCATAGGCATTTTTTGTGGTTCTTCCTCCCCGCCGCTCACCGCTGCAGCCATTGAGAGTACTATCAGCCCGACCCCGAGCCACCAAGGCCAGCCTATCATCAGCATCACAAAACCCAGCACCAGTAGGCCCATGAGATACGAGGTCTTCATGGCCATGCTCGATTATTTGCTCTCCATTATCTCGATGAGCTTGATATTGAGCTCCCTGAGTGTCTCAAGCAGCTGCTTTATTTCGCCCATCTCGCTCTCGAGGCTCTTTATCCCCTCGAGCAAATTCCTTGCAATTTCTTCGTCCATTTTTTCTTCATCTTCGAGTGATAACCTGCTTTTACTAACCTGTTTTTGAGTAGTAGTCTTTTCTGACGTTTTCGATGTCGCCTTCATAACTTCTGATAACGCTTGCTCTGCCTTGTCAGCTTCTTCATCTGTCGTAATAATAGGTATGATTTCCGTGGATCTTGCAGCCATAGGCCTTGTTGCGCTCCTTGCTTCTGTGGAGATGGGCCGCGATATGGACTCTTTTATAAGCGAGAGCCTTTTCATCTTTGCCTGGAGATCCTCTCTTTTTACGGCCTCCTTGTCCTTTCCCTTTTTTGCCTTTTCAGTCTTCTTGTCAGATGGGGGCAAGGCTATGGATGTCTCTTCCTTTTGCTTCTTCCCGAACATCCCTCCCAAGAATGATTTTTTCTCAGATGCGTTTGGAGTTTGGGCCGCCGGCATTGCAGTAGGCGATGACTGTGCCAAGGGCCCCGGTTTATCATTTGGCGGTGCTTCTCTTGCGCTGTTGCCCATAAGGGCCCTTAAGCGTTCCATGCTTTGTTCATTAGTAGCGCTTTGCTCACCAGCACCAGTCCCCTCCCCGTCAGTCCCCACAGGTTTTTGGGCGGTTGTGCCGGTAGCGGCTTGCGCATCTTCGGGCTTTTCCTCCTTCTTCTTGCCAAAGATGCCAAAGCGGGGCTTGCCCCCCTTTTTTTCTTGCGAAGGCTGCAGGGTTGTCTCCTTTTGTGCAGCAGATTGCGGGAGCGCTTCTTGGATGATAAGCGGGGCCTCTCGTATCACCGGGGCTCTCATGTCCGTCCCGCCGCCTGATTTTCTTTCTTCACCTATGAACTCTTTTGCCTTTTTGATAAGCACGTGTATTTCCCTTCCAGAAAGTCCGAATTCAATAAGCTGTGCCCTGACATCATCATCAGTCATGCCCTCGTCATATAACTTTGCTACGAGCTCTTCGGGTTTGGATCCAGCCATATTTTTAATCAAACTGCTATAATTATGCGTTGCTTTATTTAAATCGTGCCCTAATAGTGACAGCAATGTTTGGGCGACGCGATTACATGATGGCTTCAAAAAGTGTTTGGGACTTGCCGGGAGGGCCATGGGAGAGGCTTTTTGGCGGCGTTTGGAACCGGTTCAATGTAGCCGTGTATGAGAACGAAGACAAGACGCTTCTCACGACAATATTCCCAAAAGCTGGTGACGTCAGCTGGATAATGGTGCGCGTTGACAAGATCCTTTTGGCCCCACGGGGAATAGAGCGGATCAAGGGAAAATTGCAGGACAAGAACATGCACATACTCGAGCAGCAGCTGTCCGGGAACAACCTGACATACATGATTCTTCTTAGCCCCCCGACTACCCTGGATTTTGGCAGCAGCGAGATAGGGCCAAGTGTCTTTCAAAAGGTGCTGGCCTTAAACGAGGAGGCTGATGAGATAAAGGCGATGGCAAAGAAAGCCGGGGTTGAGATAGTCGACCTGAAAGATGCGCCCTATAAGGAGTCTGCAGGAGTGCTGGGGAATCCGACAGTTCTCCTTAGCCTGCTTAGCGTGGCGCCAGAGGGCGATGAGCCAAAGAAAGAGCGGTTGAGGGAAATAATAATAGGCGACACGGGGGCCGATATTTTTAAGGTCGACGAGAACATATTCAGCGGATATGTCTCTGTTAAGAAGGGCACTGAAGACGAGCGGAACTTCTTGGCGCAGCTCTTGCTTGAGAATGCCATAATAGATGCGTCGCCGATACCGATAATCCTGGACTTTAGCAAGCGGTCCCTTAACCTTGACCAGCCAAACCCTTATCCCTACGACTATTCACGCTATGAGATTGAAACCCACAACGTTGCATTCCGCGTACGCAGGTATGACCTCTCCAATGACTACTCGGACTTTAAGATAAACCTTAACCAAGTCACGCCCCAGTTTATATGGAAGCTCTTTGGCCTTGGCACTGACGAAGCATCCACCCTAATAATGCAATCTGTTTATTCCCTGCAACAGTCCGGCACCCTTGACGGGATAGGCAGCATCGCCGAGGAAGTGAGCAAGTCGCCTACCAAGAGTGAAAAGGACAAGGCTACCGTGGCCCGCGCACTGCGCATACTCCGCGCAATAGGCAAGGTATATGGCGGCATTTTCTCAAAGGACTGCGACACATTTGGCATAATGGCTGAATGGATAAGGCGAAACGAGACTGTTCAGCTGCTCATGTCAGGCCTTGGGGCCCGAAAGAGGCTGGCGTTCACACTATGCATATTCGAGGGTTTTGAAAGGCTTAAGACCTCCAGTGCACTTTCGGAGATAGACATCAGGCGGCTTTCCCTTGTGATGCTGGCAATCCTTGGCCTTGACTGGTTTGGCACCGGCAGCATACAATCCGAGATAGTTGAAAAAATAGTCTCTAATCACGGAAGTGCAATTTTCACTACGGAAGGGGACTTGCCAATGCAGATTGAAAGCAGGGTCGGCCACAGGTTCCACATAATCGGCGCCGGGAAGGCAAAGCTGTACACCGGAGGGCGCGGCACGGAGTTTAACATGAGGCCGCTTCTAAGCTGCCCGCCGTGAGCGAAAAGGGCATGGCACGCTGGCATACGATTCAAAGATCACAGCAAACCGGCATAATGCTCAAAGAACATGGCAAGCAGACATATGGTTTTGACGACAATAAAAAAGCCTAAAATACTCGACGGCTTTTAATATTTATATACACTAACACATTAACTTCCCATGACCTCATGCCCTGAATGTGGTGGTTCGCTCGAATACAGCGAAGGGTGCAAGATGTGCAGGGGTTGTGGTTGGTCAGCGTGCGGATAAACCCGTCTTATTTCTCATTTAAGGGCATTTATAAAGGTTAAATCACGCATTAAGGTTAAATCACGCTTCCATTCACGGCTTTTGCCCCGGTTCTCTTAATCCCTGTCAGAAATCGCTACCGCGTAGTTACCCTTTTATAACCCCTTCCCTCTTATAACCCCTTACTTTCTTATAACCCTTGCTTTCTTA
>CAYSUP010000099.1:0-3876 GCA_964434205.1 uncultured archaeon
TGGTCTCGAAATAGGGGTCGTTTATCAGCGGTGACAGCTGCGACGATGTAGTGTACGTCACATTGCCGTAATTTGGTAGCAGTTTTCCCATGTACGTATAAAGCGTCCGGTCGGAAGAGTTTGTCGCAGCCGCATAGTTCTGATAGGCGTTCCTTGGGTTCAGCAGCCATGCCTGGTTAATATCATTCAATGTAAATTCCGTCTCTATCTTCTTTCGCGGGTAGCAGTCCGTGCCGTATGACGTCGCGCGCAGCTGGACTTCCTCGCCCTTGACTAAGTCTTCAATCACATGCCCGCCGCCATACTCCATCCCCTCTGTCTCACTTAACTGAGTGGCGCCTATATAAGCGTCGACTGCCGCCACTCCCGTGTAGGCTTCAACGTCATGAAGCCAGACCTTCTCCATCTTTATCGGCGGCTCGGAGTGGCCGAAATTCAGCCACGCCCCAGAAGAGCACATGGCCCCGAAGGTGCCTGTGGTTACAACATCAATGTCCTTGGCGGCCTTCTTCGCGCCGTGCTTCTCCACATAGCCTATCATCTCCTCGGCCGTGAGGACTACCGCATCTCCATTGCGGATCTTCTCGTTGATTTCAGCATAGGTCTTTGTCATTGTTTAGAGCGCTACGTTTGCACCGGGGTATAAAAAAGCCCTGTGTTAATTATATTACTTAAAGTAATATCCTATAATAACCTTGTTTTTCATGTCTGAGGTTAAAAATATCCATAAGTTTCTCAAAATTTTCTTAAAACTTAAAACTCAAAACTCAATACTCACTATTCAAAACTCTATTATGAAATTGATAGACACGCATGCGCACCTCGACTTCCCGGAGTTTGACAACACTCGGGATGCAGTGATCGCGCGCGCAAAGGAAGAGGGCGTAGGGATAATCAACTGCTGCCTCAGTCGCGAGGGCTGGGATAAGGTCAAGGGCAACAAAGACCTTTATCTTATGATAGGCTGTTGCCCTTATAGGTATGCGGACTGGGAACCGCAGTGGAAACTCTTGAATGAAAACATCACTAAAATCATCGGAGTCGGCGAGATAGGCCTTGACTACTACTGGGTGAAAGATTCGGCTGGCCGCGAGCGGGAGAAAGAGAACTTCCTTAGGTTCCTTAAACTCGCGCGCGAGCACGACAAGCCGGTGCTAATACATTCGCGGAACGCTGAGAAGCAGGCTCTCGATGTCCTTGAGAGCGAGAAAGTCGAGAAGGCCATCATGCATTGCTTTTCCGGGACTATGGAAGACGCCCAACGCGCGATAAAGATGGGCTACTTGGTCTCTATACCGACCAACGTAGTTTTGTCCAAGCAGAAACAGGAGTTCGCAAAAAAGCTGCCCCTCGAGTCGCTTTTGCTGGAGACGGATGCGCCATATCTTTCGCCAGAGCCGGGCAAGATCAATGAGCCAGCCAATGTGGTCAAATCCGCGCAGAAGATTGCGGAATTAAGAAAAACTGATTTTGACGACGTTTGTAGAGTAACTACGAAGAATGCAAGAGAGTTCTTTAAAATCTAATCATCTCCTTGCCCCTAATTGTCCCTTAATCAACATCGCTTTGAGTACAAGCGGTGCGAAAGCGTTGGTAGTATAATGTGCTATCCTCTCTTTATCCCGGGTTCTTGGTCCTCTAGCTGGATCTATAATTCTTTCAACGTGCGCCAATGCCGCATTCATCTCGGCCGCAGCTTCCCTGACCTCGCTGAGCGCAGTCCTTCTTTGCGCCTTAGCCACAGGCAGTCGGACTTCAGTTATTGGCCAGATGCCGTACGTCCTCATAGCCTTTCGTGTCTTACTGCTAAGCATGCTTTCTACTATATCACGCCTTACTCTAGGCGAAACAGTATCTATCTTTCTCGGCAAGCCAGAAGACAGCTTCCTCAAACCAGGAAACCGTCTTTGAGGCCTGATTGGCGTAGACTTTTGCATACCTATCTTTAGCCCTAAAAGGATAAAATCTTCGAGCCCCCCTTTTTATTTCAACTGTTTCTAACTCACCACTTCAACTAAGTCTAAAACAGTGAAAATGAACCTCATATTCCTCGGCCCTCCGGGCGCAGGCAAGGGGACTATAGCCCAGCACTTAGTGGAAGAACTGGGAATAATCCAGATATCCACCGGAGATTTGCTCCGCGCTGCAGTCAAGGCGGGCACGGACCTCGGCAAGAAGGCCAAGTCTTACATGGACTCCGGTGCCCTTGTTCCCGACGAGCTCGTCATAGGCCTCCTTAAGGAGCGAATTGCAAAAAGCGACTGCAAGAAAGGCTTCATACTCGACGGCTTTCCGAGGACGATCCCGCAGGCCGAGGAATTGGATGAAAGCGGCGTTAAGATAGACAAGGTCCTGAACTTCGACGCGCCCGACGATTTGGTGATAAGAAGAATAACCGGAAGACGGACTTCCAAGTCGACAGGCAAGATATACAACATCTATCCCGGGTTTTCTCCAAATCCGCCAAAGGGGCATCCAAAGGAGGATCTCCAGCAGAGGGCCGATGATACGGAAGAGGTCGTAAAAAAGCGCCTCGTACACTACAAGACGATGACATCCCCGTTAATAGGCTACTATTCTAAAAAAGGCGTGTTGGTCAATATCAGGGCCCATGAGCCGCTGGAAGAGATTATAGCATCTGTAAAGGATGCGATAGTATAATCCCCACCCCTGCAAATCCCGGCAGCACTGCTGATTGCAGGATAAATCATCAGAAAAAATATCGGGTAAAAAAGAAAAACAAAAAGCGAAGGCGCATGCCTACGCCTTCTTTTTCTCAGAATCTGGCTTGGTTTTTGCCTTCTCCGCCTTTGGATTTTCAGCCTTTGGTTTCTCGTCCTTAGGCTTTTCGGCCTTAGGCGCCTTGGCATCTTCGGCCTTCTTGTCTGCGAGGTGCTGCACGCGGATGGCCTTTTCTTTCCTATAAGCCTGCGTCCACTTTATCTTTCTTGAGCTTCTCTTCAAAAAGACGTTTTTCTCGCACTTTGAGGAGCAAAAGAAAGACACGGTGCCAGAGTGATCTACAAGCATCTTGCCCGTCCCGGGCCCAATCTCATTTCCGCAGAAAACGCATTTCTTTGCAGTAGCCATTATATCGCCCTCACATCCCGCTCGCTCTCCTTGAGCATTAACAAGTCGTTCTCCCTGACGGGCCCGCGGACGTTCCTCCTAAGAAGGTTGCCCTTGTCCCTGCCCTCCAATACTCTGACAAGGACCTGGTAACATTCGCCGTATAAGCCCACTTTCTTAAAGACCTTGACTACTTGGCCTGGTGTTGCATCTGAGACGTTGACCTTGCTTTGGTACTGCTTCTTGCTTGTGATCTTCGGCGCTTCCTTGGCCGCAACCTCGCCGGCCTTTGGCCCCTTATTCTCAGCCTTTACTTCTTCAGCCATTCTTGATTAGCCTTTTATGAGCTTCTCGAGCTCTTTTTGCAAGTCTTCGATGTTCTTCTTGGCCTTTCCCTCGTCGACTATTGCAATCGAAGAGGTGTTGACCTTAAGGCCGGCTGCCTTGCCGAGCTCATCTTTTGTCTTGCAGTAAACGTAGGGTATCTTCTTTTCTGCGCATATTATGGGCAGGTGGATCATTATCTCCGGCGGGTCGACGTCCTCGGCCATCACGACGAGCTTTGCTTTCCCGCGCTCGACGGCCTTTGTGACTTCGTTCACGCCTATCCTTATCTTGCCGCTGGTCCTTGCTATGTCAATAGCCTCAAGACCCTTTTCCGCAACGGCCTGCGGTGTCTCAAATTTCACATATGTTGCCATTTTTACCTCATTATCATTTCGCCTTTCGGCAATCCAAATTCATCGGTCTCCGCTCACGCGGAAGAAGGAATTTTGCGGGATTTTAGAAGGTAAGGGTATAAAAGGG
>CAYSUP010000100.1:0-3845 GCA_964434205.1 uncultured archaeon
CGTTATAGACCTTTTTATGCCTTTTTTGATGATGGCGGTGGGGATAACCGTTTCCACGCTAGTTCTGGTTTGGACCGAACACCTTTTTTCGCTGGTTTTTAGCGGCATGTCCGGCATGAGCGAACTGAGCAAGTTCATGAAGGGCATACGCGGCGAACAATCCTCTTTGAGCATAGGGCACAATATAGATGCGTTAGTCCAGTATTTCATGTTTAGGGCGGGGGCCAAAGACGGCGTCATAGTGGCCCCGTGGCTCCACTCCGGGCCGATTCGCGGGGTTGGCGGCGGCAACTTGAGTACGCAGTGCATACACAAATTAAACCAGCATTATGGCCCTTCATATTTCCTGCACATCCCCAGCAACCACGAGTACAACCCGTCGGCTGATATCTCCGGCAAGGTCGTTAGATCCGTAGAGCAAACAGCACATGAGAGACTCAAGGTCTCAAGAATCGTAAAAACCGAGGAGAACGGTGTTGTAGTAAGGGGGCAAAGGTTCAACGACGCATATCTCATCTCTTTGTCCAGCACGCACATAGACGATTATGACATATCGATATTTGCCTCCTTAAGGGACAAATACAAAAATAAACGCGTAGTCTTTGTGGACTCGCACCCTAATGTGCCGCTCAAAGAATGCATAAATGTCGAGACGTTCAGCTCTGAGGCCGGGCTTATCGAGCAGCTCATCGATGACGTTATAAGCAAGCTCTCGCATGCAGAGATGTCCATTGCAAGCGTGGGAACCGCAATACAATATTTTGAGGATTACAGCGCCTTTGCGATGGTCATCCGGTCTGCCGAGACTATGCTATATTTCATAGTAGATGCAAACGGCCTTTCAGCATCGGAGATGGAGACGCTAAGGGACATAGCCAAGAATATAGGTATAGACCGCGTTTTGTTTTTCACGACAGACACTCACTCACTGACAGTCAAGTCACTTATGCACAGGCCGGACCTGCCGCGAGCAGTCATGGAGAGCACGATACAGCGGGCATTTAATGACTTAAAGCCTGCGGAATTCGCATATGGCGAGAGCCTATTGAAAAATGTCAGGATACTCGGCAAGACGTACTACGAGCTTAGCACGATGGTCAAGGTGATGGCGAGAGTCATGCCCGTTCTCTTTTTGCTGCTGTTTCTGTTTATGACAGTAATGCTATGGATATTCTGAAGGCTAAAGACGCAGATGGCGCTCTGAATGCGAGGAGTGCAGACGATGCGTTTCTGAAAGAAACGCTTTTCCCGTTCTCAGCAATCCGCGAGGAACAAAGAGAGATGCTAAGCGATGTCATAAAAGCAGTAAAAAACAAAGGCCGGCTCCTTGCTCACGCTCCGACGGGTATAGGAAAGACTGCAGCATCGCTTCCGCCGGCTTTGGCATACGGCATTGCAAACGGCAAGACCGTCTTTTTCTTAACCCCAAAGCACAGCCAGCACCATATTGTAGTAGAGACTCTAAAGAAGATACGCGACAGGTACGGCAAGAAGATAGTAGCAGTTGACATAATCGGGAAGCAGTGGACATGCCTCTATGACGGCGCTAAGGAGCTCGGGCACACAGAGTTCACTAACTTCTGCCAAGCCCACAAGAGGAATGAAACCTGCAGGTTCCAAAATAGGGTCTATGACCCGGTCAAAAAAGATTTGACAAAAGAGGCCAAAGCAGTCATTGAGGAGATCAAGGCAAAAAGCCCACTGCATGCTGAAGAGATATTTGAGATATGCAAGAAGGCTGATATGTGCCCTTATGAGATAAGCACGATGGCCGGGCGCGCGGCAAATGTGATAATCTGCGATTATTACCACCTTTTCCATGCCCATGTAAGGCAGATCCTTCTAAACAAGATGGGGAAGCAGATGGAAAACTCGATACTGATCGTGGATGAGGCCCACAACCTTCCTGAGAGGATACGAAACCTGATGAGCTCCACATTGAGCGAATACACAATAAGCAACGCGATAAAGGAGGCCAAAGCCTTCAGGGAGGAAAACATCGAGGCTGACCTGGAATCCATCTTGCATGTCTTAAAAACACTTGGCAGAGGGATGAAGGGTTATGAGGAGTTTGTCAAGAAGGCCGAACTCATTTCAAGAATCGAGAAAGAGGCGAGCATATCAGTCGGGCCGCTGATAGAGGATTTGGAAGCTTTTGGCGAAAGAGTCCTTGAGCAGCCAAGCAGGTATCGCAGCCACTCATTGTCTGTAGCCAGTTTTCTTGCCGACTGGCAGGAGAAAGACGAGGCCGCACATGCGCGCATATTGGGCACATACAAGTCGCAGACTGGAAAAAGGTTTCAGCTGGCCATCAAATGCCTTGACCCGGCAGCTTATAGCGGGGAGGTCTTTTCCAATGCGCATGCATCAGTGCTCATGTCAGGAACACTATTGCCTCTTGACATGTATGAGGCTATCCTGGGCCTTAAGGATGCAAAGATGGAGCAGTATTCAAACCCTTTCCCTCCGGAGAACAAATTGGTACTGATGACTCACGGGATAACGACAAAATACACGCAAAGGGACGAGTATATGTGGAATAAGATTTCTGTGATACTTTCAAGGATAATTGCCGGCGTCCCGGGGAATGCAGCCGCATTTTTCCCGTCTTATGACATCCTTAACCTAGTGAAAGGCCGCATAAAATTGGGCAAAAAGGAGCTTTTGGTAGAGATGCGAGACATGAATAAGTCGCAGCGCCACGAACTCTATAAGAGGCTATCGCACTTATCTGATTCCAACGCCCGAACGGGAAGGCAGGACGACGGCAACGGAGGCGTTCTCTTTGCAGTCCAGGCAGGCAGCTTCAGCGAGGGCATGGACTTTCCTGGAAAGATGCTGGACTGCGTTGTTGTCATCGGCCTGCCTTTAGAGAAGCCGACACTGGAGACAGAAGCGCTGATTAATTATTATGACTTCAAGTTCGGCCGCGGGTGGGACTATGGCTATATCTACCCGGCGATGAACAAGGCCCTGCAGGCAGCAGGCAGGTGCATAAGGAGCGAGACTGACAGGGGCGTTATTGTACTCATGGATGAAAGGTTTAACTGGCAGAACTACAAGAAGTGCTTCCCGAAGGATATGAAGCTACTGGTGACTGAGAGGCCTGAAGAGCATGTGATCAAGTTTTTTAGCAGGCCATAAGGGAATAACAGCATATGAGGTTTTTTAGCTTTTCCGAGTAAAACTTAAGGAATTTTAGCTTTTCCGATTAAAACAGAAGGAAAAACTGTGTAAGTAAAAGATAGGAAAAAATATGTAAGTAAAAGATAAGAAAAGCTAGGTAAGTAAAAGATAAGAAAAATGCATTATAGCACTAAATCAAGAGTCGGGCCGGCAATAAGAGCCGGCGGTGAACGCATCGCGCACAGGGTTAACTTAGCTGAGCATCTGGCATCAAGGAACGGTCATGTCTTAGAGTCACCGGAAGGGCTCCAAGAGCTGCGAAGAAAGGGCTTTGGTGCATCGGCATTTCTACCGCAAACACTAGCCCATTCCCCAATGCACCTTTTGATGAGTGCTGACGGGCAAAGGTTGTATAAATTGTATATGGACACTTATAAGGTGCGCCATAACGCCCAACTTCCCTTTATAGAAGTTGTAGAGGACAGAAAGCTGAGGGAAGTGGAGAATCCCAAGACGCTAAGGCAGGTCTTAGATGCACATCAGGCTGCCCTGTCAATGGCCGATTTTGAGGGAGCTCGCGGCACGCCTAGCGGCGACTTAAAGCTTTGGATAGAGAACCACAAGAGAAACATAAAGGAGGGCAGCTGGAAGCTCTAGCCCATCAAGAATTTTAGCCCTTCTCTTTTGGTTTCTTTAATATGCCTTCCTTATATTTATAG
>CAYSUP010000101.1:0-3770 GCA_964434205.1 uncultured archaeon
TGATAGCGTTTGGCGTAAAATCAAAATCTTTTGATGTACCATTGGTCCCGGACGATGCCCCTGCTCGCAGAAGAGCGAGTACAATTAATCCAATTTCGGCACGGGCATTAGCACCTGAACTAAAACAAACGTTGCTCAAGACAATGGATGCTCCCGAAGCAGATTATGTGGCTGATTAGGGTTTGGATAGCTTCCAGAGATATTCAAAGTATTCCCTGTACGAGTCAGCGATGTCCTTGTTTATCAGCATGAAGCAGAGCGGGTAGTCCCCCTTCCACAAAACGTTGACCACGCGATTCCCGTAGACGTTTATCACTGCCGGGTTGTCGAAGTTGTCCGGGAGGAAGCGTATCTCAAAGTTCTTCACGAGCCTTTTTTTGAACGCCTCCATCTTCGATCGCATGACCTTCTTAGCAAGCACCCTCCACTTTATCCCTTTCATTATGCGCGTCTTGTTGTAGTTCTCAAAGAAGGCCGGCAGGACTTCGTACTCCCTGCCTATGGCGCCCAGCAGGCAGAGGTCAGCCTTCGCGTTCTTCAGAGAGTCGCGCCGCATAGTCTTGTAGCCCTCGGGGCCAAGGAGGACATGTGCTTCCGCGTGAGGTTTTATCTTGCCATATTCCTTTTCCAGGTCTTTGGTAAGTCCTTTGACCGTTTCCCCATAGCGGTCAAGCTCCCTCTTTTTGTCTTCGACAAAATCGATCAACCTGTCTGGCTCGGTGGCCTCGAAATATGCTTTCTTGTCCTGCACGACTGAGGATACTAGGCCCTTTTCCTGCAGGCGGCGTATGCTGTCGTAGATCGTGGATTTCCTGAAGTTAGTCTCCCTTATCAGGCGGCTTGACGGGACCTGGCCTAAGCGAAGGAGGGCAAGGTAGACCTGGATCTCAGCCTTGCTTAGACCTATTCTTTCTAGCACGGAGGTGTCCATTCGTTGAACTACTATGATTAGGCCAAGCTTTAGAAAAACCAAAGCCACTCGCCCCCGTTCAGTTTCATTAGTTTTCAGCATAGTAGTCCACCATTGGACTACCAGATTTTTATCCCCCAATAAACATTGTTACCACCTATAAGGTGACAACAATGAAAAAGTTACACTACATTGCATTGTGTTTGGTCGCGGCCGCAATTGTCGGGCTTATTCTTATGGCCCCCAGCGCGCCGCACGGCCCCACAGGGGCCGCAGTTAGTTATGTGAACGCAACGGCGATGCCCGAAAAGATAACGCTGGGCATGTCTTCAGTCCAGCCGTTGAACGGGCTACTTACCGTGGCCTATGACAAGGGATTCTTCGCCGACGAAGGCCTTGATATCAATGTTGTCGAGTTCAATTCAGGCAAGGAAGCTCTTCAGGCGTTCTTAGGCGGATCGCTTGACGTCTCCGTAAGCGGCGAAGTGCCGGTGATGTTCTCGGCTCTCAAGGGATTTGGGGTTCATCATCTGCTCCCGTATTCCTTCACGAGCTCCTCCGTAGTGTAAACCATCACAAGCTTTTGCATCTTGAGGTGTTTGTCGTTGCTCCAGACAGCCGAGTCCGGCAGACTCAAGGCGCAGGCAACAAAGATCGCATCCTCTAAGTCTATGCCGGCCATAGCTCTTCTCGCCTTTGCAGAGTTCTCGCCCATCTCGTTGCCCGGAAAGATGCGTATGTGAGTAAAGAGGCCTTTGATGAGCGCATCGACGTCCTTGACCTCCGAACCGGTTCTCTTGGTTATGGCCTTCCGAAACCCCAAAAGCAGTTTGTATGCAGCCTCTGGGAACCACAGCTGATTCTGCGACTTCGATATCAGCCTTCTTGTAAGGGAGTCCTTGATGAGCGCCGACATCAAGACGTTCATGTCCAAGACGAGATTCACCATTTCCCTTTAGCCAGGTCAGCCTTTATGAGCGCAGCTATCTCATCAGCGTCCTTTTGTGTCAACCCGACCTTGGCAGCCAGCTTGTCCATCAGCTCAAGGTCGTCAAGTTTCTTCTCTATTGTGTTCCTCACGACCACGCTCCACTTCAGCTCGTTGTAGTTCTGCATCCTCTTGTAGAGGGCCTCAGGCACAGAGAGTGTTATGTTCGTCATAAGCTAATTTATGTGTTGACACATAAAAAGGCAGTATGGGGTTGTTGGCGATAACTCACTCACTTCCCGTACATCTGTATTACCTCTTCAGTCGTAGTCGCGTCCTCGGGCTTTTTCTCCCTGAACTGTTTGAAACGGGGGAACCTCAGCGACAGGCCTTTCCCCAGTTCCTTTCTCCCGCAGTTGTGCAGCGGGCTCTCAGTTATTTCAGCCCCGGAGACTTCCATGACTACGGAAGGTTCAAACCAGACATCAGGCTTAAGGTCGCTCTCCACGCGAGCTGGCTTTTCCTTAGACAGCAGGCTTTTGAACTTATCCGGCATCTCGTCCAAGACCTCGTCAGTGAAACCGGTGCCAATCTTGCAGAAGCTCTCGAACATGTCGGTGTTAGCATTGTAGGTGGCCCCAAGGAGCGTACCATACCTCCCTGTGCGCTTCCCAGTCCCGTGGATAGCCCCTATCAGAACGAGGTCAAAGGTATCGACAAGGCCCTCCAGGTAGTCCTTCTTCCACTTTATCCAAAGCCACTCGCGCCCGCCCGCTCTATAAACTGAATCTGCAGATAGCGACTTGGCCATTATGCCCTCCGTGCCGCGCTCAAGGCCCTCGTCAAAGAACTTCCTGACTTTTTCCAGGTCGCTCGTTATTATCCTGCGCGCGAAGGTGATATCCTTAGACTCTTTTGTTATTCTTTCGAGAGTTTTCCTCCGTTCGGTATAGGGTCTATCCATCATACTCTCATTTTCTAAGAACAATAAATCAAATAAAAACAAACGCACAGGTATCCTCCCCACATACTCCTCGATGTCGTACTTCCTCTTCCTCTGCATGAGTATCTGGAACTGCTGCAGTTTCTCGCCCTTGACGGCGACGGCTTCGCCCTCCATTATTGCCTTTTTTGCAGTTATCCCTTTCCTTACACGCTCTACAACGTCGGGGTACTGGTCAGTGATGTTCTCCAGCCTGCGCGAGAATATCGTTATCTTATCGCCGTCCTTGTGTATCTGCATCCTCTCGCCGTCGTACTTTTCTTCGGTCGCGAACTCGCCCATCTTTTCCGGGATTTCTTCAAGCCTCTGCACCCTCTGCGCTGCCATCATCTTTATCGGCCTTCCCACAGCGGGCTTAATCTTCTCGATGCCCTTTAATCCTTCAGTTGCCAGCACGCGCGCGACAAGGCCGATGTCCCCGGATATGTTATAAGCGTTCTCGATCGTTGGCCGCTTCTTCTTGTCGTCGGCATACAGGCTCGCTAGCGCGTCAAGCAGTGTCATCCCTCCCGTCCCAAGCCTCATAGTCTGGAGCGCGATTCTCACTAAATAGCGCGCCTCCAATGGTTTGGCTTTTCCGAGAAGGCCGGCCAGTACCTTTATCTTCAGGTCCTGCGATTTCGAGCCCTCGGCCCCGGCAATCTTATAGAAGCTGTCAAAGACCTCTTTGACTGTTATCTCGCCGGCCACAGCGCCCGTAAATGCGGCGAGCGACACGCCTTTCCCAGAGCCTATCATGCCTTCGGCAGCAAGGCCGAGGTCGCCGGCTTCCTTGAACTTCTTCTCTATGTCTTTTGGCAATCTGTGCGCAGCCATGGCTATGGCCTGGATCATCATCTTATCGCCTATCCCCAAAAGCGTGTCCTCGTACTCGGCAGCATATTGGCCGAGGCACAGGTAGGCCACCTTGTCTGTCTCGTCCTTGGGTG
>CAYSUP010000102.1:0-3764 GCA_964434205.1 uncultured archaeon
GATGTATATGTACGCCCAGCGCTTCGATGAGGCTTATCCTGAGATAGAGACTGCCATTGCTATCATGCCAGACAATCCGGAGGCACACATAGCGCTTTCTAGATGGTATGTGTTGAGTGGAGATTATGTCAAGGGAGAAGAGGCTGCTCGGAAGGTCCTTGAGCTGGACCCAATGCGCGCAACTGCTTACTCCGTATTGGCTTATTCTTTATACAACCAAAACGAGGCCGATGCCGCGATAGAAGCAGGGCTAAAGGGGCTGGAGATAATAGACAAAGATGTGTCTCTCCTTGCTCCTGATAAGTATCCAGTGAGAAAAGATCTATATTATATAATCGCGAATGCATATCTCCTGAAAGGCGACAATCAAAATAACCGCAAGTATGCTGAAATGGGTAATGAAATATGAACAAATAATCAATAAAATGAAAAAAACTCTTTTGGCGATTAGCATCCTCGTTTTGATGGCACTCTTACCACAGGCGCTAGCGGCTTCGCAGTGTCCGGGCAACAGTGACCCGAATGCCCCTGTTGAAGCCTGTTGGACTTCATACCGGCACTGGACGGAAGACGAGCCTCCGGATACCACATTCGTTTGCAATTTTGTAACACCCCATTGTGAGCTCGGCAATGCGCCTACCTGCTCTGAGTGCAATGTCGGTGGATGTACGGCATATCTTGGATATTGCGGTTCCACTCCTTGCACATATAGTGGCCTTGGTGCTGAACTCAGCAGGAGTACATATGCAGCCTGCAGGTATAGTGCGTCTTTAAACCGTTACTGGTGCGCCGACGGCAATGGCAAGCCAGGGAGGTGGGAGACTCTTTATACTTGCCATTACTTCACTAATAATCAGGTAACTAGCTGGACTGTCTGCTCTAGCGACCGGGCCCACGTACATTATCCTCTAACGGTGGATTGGCTTAAAAAGGATGGTAAAGATTGCAGTAATAGTTGGGACCCATGGTGCAACACCCCGCCAACCGCGCCCCTTGTCACCGTAGACTATGGAACTAGACTTGGCATCCCTAAAGTCACAGAATCCATTAACCATGCTATTCCACCACCAATCCAGAGCTCTCTCATATGCCGCGCAGAAGGCAGCACGGATGCCGACGGGGAGTCTTACACTACGATTATGGCTGGCAACTTAATGGTGTTGGAGTATATGCGAGCACTCTTAATTCCTTGCTCACCGCTAATACTATTCCTTATCTGCATAGTGGACCCTATGACGAGACCTGGAGGTGCGGTGTGAGGGTCTTTGATGATTGGGATGCAAGAACTGCAGCAGATGGCATCATCTTAATAAACTTGCCGCCATCGCAGCCGGCAGTAACAATAACATGGCCGTCGGCCTCAGCCAAACCCGATACAACAGATGACCTCACATGCAACATAACCACGGCAACCATTGACCCGGAAGGTGAGCAGGTGTATTATAAGTTTCAATGGCTAAAGGAAGGTGTGCCGCAACCGGGCCTTGTGAAGACTACCCGTATGTATCCCAGTGGGTATTTACCGGTTGAGGTCTATAACCTCTCCTACACTTTACTCAGACCCTGGGCCAATTGGACCTGCAAAGTCACACCATATGATGTGCACTCGGCAAGCGGCTTACCGGCGTCTATTAGAGTCACCATACAACCGCCTAACGGCGCTATATGCGACGGCACCGATCACGATGGCGACGGCAAGATAGACGAGGGCATGCTTTCCTGCTGGAACAACGAGTCCTTCATGGTTGACGGCCGCAAGTACTGCTTTGACTGCAAGAACAGGACGTCATTTGCCGACTTGGAAAACAGCTGCCGTACCCAAATACCCGGGCAAAAGGGATACCAGGCGATCCTCGGCGACCAGGAGTCTGAAAGCGATGTATTGGCAATAAGCACCGCTTATATCCAAAACGTTCTCCCATACGACCAAAACCAGGGCCTCTACGTGCGCGACACCTGCAAGGGCCTTAAGGCCACGCTTGGCGACACCTCAAGTGCCTATGTGGACAGCGCCCCCAATGTCCTTGACTGCAACGAGCCGCAACTCTTGCTTGACGCAAAGGGCGGGGCTGTCGGCGGCGTCTACAAAGGGCGCATCAGCGACGGGACGGGGTTGCCGGCTTATGGCGCAGTCTGCGAATTCACAGAGATATGCAACGGCGTTGACGACAATGACAACGGTTTTGTTGACGAGACTACGCCCTTCTCATGCTCAGTCGGCGGCGGCTTTGTAGGCCCGCAGAGCAGGTCAACCTACTGCGTTTCCTGCAAGCCTACCAGCAGCATCTCACAGGCGAGGGCAAATGCGCCCACAGGCTGGTACCTATCGCAAATAACAAGCAACGAGACGACTGCCGACATAAGCTTCCTCATATCCAAGATATCAACGATTGCAATGCCCTACCTGCTTGCCCCGAGGGGCTTTTATGTGAACGACTCCCGCAGCGTTGTAAGGTCATTCTTCAACCTGCCTATGCCAAACCCGGCCATCTACGGCTATGACCCCGATACTGGAATGGCATACCCGCCCGGATCAGGCCCGGATACTGAAATAGCCTTCACAAGCTGGAGCGACCTTAGCGGTACGCCTTCGCTTGACAAAGGCAAGCTTGTGAAAGCAAGCCCCTCTGGCAACTCTGACCCGAACTTCTATGGTTCAGTCTATGAGGGTGGGGCAATAACTTTGACAACTTGGTGCGGCGACGGGATAGTCCAAAATACGCCACCAAACTCCCTTGGCCAGGTCGAAGAGTGCGAGTTTGACGCCAACTGCACAGCTGCAAAGCCGCTCTGCGACAAGTCAAACTGCACGTGCGTTCCAAACAATACGCACGGGTGGTGCCCAGACGGGCACATGGATCCACCGGGCGAGACTTGCGATACCGGCGGGAATAACCTGATCGGTCCGACTGATGCGCGGTGCGGAGTCTCTCTTGACTGCTGCAGTGCAGGCTTCTTCTGCAACGACGTGATTTGCGCTTGCGAGAGCGCGACCAGGTACGACGGCTATTTCAACAGCCAGACCTCAAGAGGAAGTACGGTCAAAGATTTCCCAGTTACATTCACCGATGCCTCAACACTATCCCCGCCGGCACCAGTCCCATGGATATTTAATTTCAATGACTTTGTCGGCTCACCGGCTCCGGAGGACTGCATAACGTCAGGCCCTGTCAAGTGCGAGTCGCACATGCTCGAAGGCAGTAAGGTTGTGCCATACCATGGTACACTACCTCTGAATTCCATAACCGTAGCCGTAAAGCCAGATGGAGCATGCTTTGCCTACGCGCAGGCAGCCCCGCCGACTGGAGCTGCAGTCATAGGCTTTTATGGCATAGACACAAGAAACCTGGCAGCCCTATGCCCGTCGTGCAAGGTAGTGGAGATACCGGCAATAATGAATCCGCTTAGCATGTACTCAGGCAGCCTGCCGCAGGCAACCAAGGATTATGCATCGGCAACGGTAGCCGTCAATACGCTTAAGTCCAGGTGCGCCGTGACCTGCAGCTCGACTGCTGAAGGCAAGCTGCAGGAAGCATTGACGCACGAGGCCGCTGCAACTCTCTACTACAGCGACTGCCAGAGTGGTGCATCCGGGTCGCCACTCTTCTGCAGGATGGTCGGCTACTACTCAAGCAGGGCCAGGGCATTGGCGGAAGAGGGAATGGTGTCTTAGTATTGTAATCTTAGTATTGTACTATTTGGCATAGGACATCCTACCCCCGAGTTACATTTTTATAGGCGACTCCCTTAATTTAGCTGTTGTC
>CAYSUP010000103.1:0-3651 GCA_964434205.1 uncultured archaeon
ATAATGGCCCGCTTACACTGGAATATGATATAGTGAAGGGCAAACGAAGGGGTAGAGTGCGGTTCTTTCCTGGCGAGAAAGGGTCTTACCTGGTAGTGCCCTCAATGGTCGAGGAAGTCAACTCCGAGCTCCTCATGAATAGGGAAGGCCGGGGTGTAGCTAAGTCCCTTTTACAGTTTATGGGCGAAATGCCACTTGAAAGCAAGAGCGGGGACATATTCCATACGCCAAAGTACGGGCATTTGACCTTTGGGCAGCTTGAAGAGCACGGCATTAAGCTTAGCAAACCAAAGAAATACGGCCAATGGTCGGATATAGGTTAATCACTCGATCCTCTCTTCTACGAAGAACCCCTTCACACCCTGCCATATCTTGCCTCTTATGCGCTTTCCAAGCCCGGGCTCCTTATGCTCCTCCAAAAAATCAATCTCGTCAGGCGTAAGATTTTCCTTCCATTCATTGGCCTTCTGCTGCTCTGCAGCTGCTTCTTGCTTCTGTTCGACTATCTGCTGGACGCTCTCCCTTGCAGCCTCTTGGCGAGCTTCCTTATCGCTGCCAACCAGCCTTTCCTTGAGCATCCCGACAACTCCTCTGCTAGTGTCAATCTTGTTTCCAAGGAGCGGCATCTTCGGCCTGCTCCACCCACCGCTGCCCGACCCGCCTGATTCCTTAGTCTTGATCAAGTCGACTGCAGCACCACCGTGCTTGCTCCTTCTTACGCGGATCTTGGTCAAGACGGGCCTCTCCAAGGTCTCGCTCGTTATAAGGGCAGTTCCCATCGGCAGGTTCTTCATGACTTCTTCGAGTTCCGGGGTGAAATTCTCAAGGCTCTTTGAGATGGCCATGATGTCGTTAGGGTTTGTTACCTTTAATATTATCTGCGTATTAGCTTGCGATAGAACGTTCTTGTCAACTTTTGCCGGCCTCTGGGTTACAATGCCCAAACCCATCCCAAATTTTCTTCCTTCAGCAGCCACTGTCCGCAGGATGCCTAGCGACATGGCCTGGCCAACTCCCCTTTCCGGGCAGAACCTGTGGGCCTCCTCGATAAGGAAGAAGAATGCGGGTATCTTATTTTGCTTTCTTGCCTCAAACAGGTCATTTGACAGCTTGGACACTATCAATTCCTGGAGTTCTGGCTTTATGCCCTTGAGGTTTATTATTGTCGTCTGGCCCTTCTTCACTATGTCATCGAATTTAATGCCTTCAGTCGAGAAGACGCCGGTGTCAAGGAGCGCCTGCATCGCCGCTATAAGACCCCACCTCGCATTCGTCTCGCTGAGCTGGAGATGCTGTATCACATACTCAAGCGTATAATCGCCGCTCCCCTTAAGTTCGTTTATAGCCTGGTATCACAAGGCCTCTTGCCCGCCTGTCTGCTTTGTCGGAAGTATGTCCAAGATCTCACGCGCATCCAAATTCTTGTCGCTCAGCTTGAACTCGACATCCGCCGTCGGGTTCAGCGATTTGTTTGGCGTCATCTCAACGACGTTTGTGAACGCTTTTGGCACTACCTGGAATCTTGTGAATTTCTCAAAGTCGCAGGGATTGTCATTCGCAATCTTTAGCGTATAATACTCGCCGTGCGGGTCGATTACTACGCACGGCACCTCCTTGTCGGCCAGCTCTTCTAATAGCACGCCGACCGTGTATGATTTTCCGGCGCCTGTTTTTGCAAGGACACTCAAGTGCTTTTGTATTAACTTATTCGCGTCAAGATAGACCTTTATGTCCTCTTCACCCTCCAGTTTCCCTATATATAACCCCACAGCGCTTGCAGTCTCAAGACCCAATATGGACTTTACCAGCGTCTGATGAGCCTTAAAGACCCTTTCCTCCGGCTTGAATGGCGTCTTTGGCAGCCTGACCAGGCCCTCAGCGTCCTTAAAGCCGATGACGCGTATGGTTGCGAGTATCTTTTCAATGCCCCTCTTGTCGTCCCAAGACCTTCGGACAAATGATATCTGACCAAGGACCCAGCCGTACATCTCGTGGTGGATCTTTACATACGTGCCGCTTTCGGCAAGCTCCTTGTTCTCGACAAGTATGTCAAACGAAGTGGGCTTTACTTCACCGTGGACGAATCCGATTATTTCGGGCATGAGCTATTTTGTCATTATTTTAAGAAAAAAGAGCAGTTCGGCAAATATGGCCCCCTCCGGGAAATATGGCCAAATTCAGGAGATGTGACCCCTCTCCATAAGATAATAACTAATGGGTATCCCTTCCATGGCGCCGAGCATCAGAGGAAGTAGATAAACGGGATCTATCTCAAATATGCCGAAAGCGAAGACGACAAGGATGAACACAAGTATGCCCATCAGATAAAACGGCAATACTATCCTAGTGTGCTTCCTGTAGAGAGTAGGGTCATTATTCAGTGGCTTCATGACCGTCTCTTTGTAGAATTTCTTGTAGAACACCCTCTCTTTCAGCAATGTCCTTAGCCAGTATACGTGGGTGAAAGTCCCTACCACAGCCCCAAAGACAAAGACCCAAAGCAGCGGTATAAGAGAGAAGCTTCCAAGGTCCGGGAGTAAAATCAGAGATAGGGCAAAGGGTAGCGGAATGATTGCCAGAAGGATGCGCATCGCATCCCTATTGCTTCCCGACTTCCGGCTCTTTTTTTGCCCTTTCATAGGAGCGTAGGTGGCTCTTGTTGCAAACTGTGCATGTCAGCTTGAAGTTCCCGCCCTTGTTGACTTTCATGACGGCCTTTTCCCCCCTTCTCTTGCTGCCGTGACCTTCCTTAACGCGCTCGTACTGGCGCTGGCCCCAGGACATCGGGGATGTCTTGCCCTTCTTATCCTTCTTCAGCTTGTGCTTCGTGTGCTTTTTGCAATGCCTGCAATACGCGTTTACTTCGTCTGGAATTTTCATTGTGATCTAATCTTTTTTAATGTGATTACATGAGTTCGACAGCGTCGTTCTTCAAGAGAATCTCGACGATCTCGCCGTCTAGCTCCGAGACCTGGTCCTCATCAAATGGGCCCAAAGTCTGCAAATCGGGCCCTATGAAAGTTGGCATCGGCCTTAGGAACCTGACTCGCTTGAGCGCTTTATTTTCAGTTTTCCCTTTAAAAACATCTTCTTGTCTAAGTTCGCCTTTCTTGTGCTCATGCTCGCGCTTTTTGCGGGCTTCCTTTTCTTCGGCCGGCTCTTCTAGCGCAGGCGCGACCTCATCAAGGTCTTTCCTAACCTTTGTGCCGGTTTCAGTTTCGCCCAGAGTCTCTTGACCATTATCTGTTTCTGCAGGTACGGTTTCCGGCTCAATGGCCTCCACCCTGCCGTCCCTCATAATAACGAGTTTGGCATAGATCCTGGTGTAGGTCTCCTTCTCCACAGAAAGCAGGTTTTCAGGCTTATCCCCGCCCCGCATCTGTCGCAGGCTTCCCATGAGCATCTTGTGCTGGCGCATGTATACCAGGTCATTATAGATGCCCCTGGCCTTTTCAACCTCATATTTGTCGTTGCCCTCAAGGAGCTCGCGGGCTTCATTGTAAAACTGCGGAGGCATCTTTGCAAGGTCGGCTGCCCCCTTTTCCACCCTCCACAGCTTTAAAAGATCAGAAAGATTCATATTGGATATCTATTTTCAGTAAATCTGGTATTTATTGCCCATAGAATAAAGATTTGCAATGTGTTATTTAT
>CAYSUP010000104.1:0-3631 GCA_964434205.1 uncultured archaeon
CTTATAATTAGTTTATTTTAAAAGTAAAATCCCATTATCTCTCCATTCTATGAAATTCCACCGTCCGTTCCCCGAAATGCTCCTTTGCAATTGCTTCGGCAGTGTCCATATGCATCTCAGGCATAAGGGGGCGCTCACTATTGACACTTCTAAAATGCATTATAGTCTTTCCATTGCGGCCCATTTCCATAAAGCCCATATGGGCGATTCTTTTTTCGGTACATCGCCAGTAACAAGCTTTCCGCTTGTTGTAACGGTGTAGATTAAATGGGGCGACATGACCTCATATCTCCCGGCCGCGAATCTCCCCATATGCTCGTTTTTCTTACCCAATCGCAATGGCACGGGCTTTTTGGCGTTTGGATCATACCCCCTCTTATATAGCGGCGTGCCATTCCTGCCCAGCAAAGGTTTCATCATCAATTTTAAGACTAAAGATTTTAAGACTAAAGGCTCAAAAATGCTAATCAACGACCTTGAACCTTATCTTCCTGCCAAAATGCTCATTAACCACGTTCCTTATATGCGACACCCATCTCTCCTCGACCGGCCGCTTTTCACCGCCCGAAACAGACCTATGTATTGTGACTTCATCACCTGATGCATCCCGGATGAGCCGGCCCTTGGACATAACAAGTTCCGGTGAAACCCTGCCCGTCATAGCCTCTCCTTTATGCGTTATCACAAACCTTAATTCATTGGGCGAAAAAGCGGCGAGTAATCTGTGTTGGTCTCTTGCAACCCACTCTCTCATATGTATATTTTTCACCCCTGGCTTCAGCGGGGCTGGCTTATCTCTGAAATCTCTCACGCTCAGCCTTTTTCCCCAGCTCTCCGGAGGTCTTCTGGATGCCATGTGTGTTTTGCAGATTTAAAAGGGAAAAATCCGGTATTTTCTGAATCATAAAAAATATGCCCGAATAAAGCTTTTTTACAATAAAACCTCAAAAACGGCTCGTGGACATTCCGAAAGAACACCCACGGTATGAATCGCTCATGCAAAGGCACAAGATAGAAGAAGGTATCAAGGACGGCTTTGTTACTATAACGGGCATGATAGCGCAGGGCCGTGGGGAGACCTTTGACTACCTTATAGGCGAGAGGACCACAAAGTCGGCAGAACTGGCTGAGAGGGCAGCAGTCCGTAAGATGCGCGATATGCAAAATGTCGTCATCTCCGTCAACGGAAACGTAGCAGCCCTTTGCCCGAAAGATGTAGTTAAGCTAGCAGAGCTTCTCAATGCCAAGATCGAGGTAAACCTTTTTTACTGGACAAAAGAGCGCGAGGAGAAAATAGAGAAGATCCTGAGAAACGCAGGCGCAAAAAAGGTTTACGGCACTAAAAAGAAAATAAAAATACCCCACCTCGACTCTGCGCGCGGCATGGTCGACCCGGAAGGCATCTACAAGGCGGATTGTGTCCTTGTCATGCTGGAAGACGGCGACCGGACGGGCGTCTTAAAGGAGATGGGCAAGACAGTCATCGCAATAGACCTCAATCCCCTTTCAAGGACCGCGCAGATGGCCGACATAACGATAGTCGACAACGTAGTGCGCGCGCTGCCCAACATGATAAAATTTGCTAAAGAGGGCTGTAGTGTAAAAAAGTTTGACAACAAGAGGAATCTAAAAGAGTCGTTTAAGGAAATAAAGAAAACGATGTTGGCTTAACCTGAAGAGACTACCCCTGCAGAATCTTCCAGATAGCCCTCATCTCCTCGACAGTTATCTGGCCTTCTGCAGACTCCTTTCCTTTCTCAAGCGATGCATAAGTGAGGTATGAACCCACCTGGGGGCCCATTATCCTAGTGATCCTGCCGAGGGTGCCCATCGACACCCCTATGACCTGCTTGCCCTGGCCTTTAAGTTGCTCAGTGACTGACAGGACATTCATCACATCCTCTATCTTCTGCGGGGTCACAGCTATCTTTGCAATACTTGCCCCCCCGGCAAACTCATTCTTGCAGATATCTACCATCTCCTGTTTTGGCGGAGTCTTCTTGAAATCGTGGTGAGAGATTATCATCTGGGCTTTGTTGTTCTTGCAGGCCTTTGCTATCTCGTATCTCCAGCCGATATCGGTGGAATCCTCGATATCCACATACTGCGCGCCAAAACTAAGGCAAGTCAAGAGGTGGGTTATCCTCTGCCTTTCCTCGCCTTCCCAGTAGCCGTTCTCGCCCTTCGAGCGTATGGTGACGATCTTTGGTATGTCATCGAAATCAACGACATCGCCTATCTTGGCATCGTCCAGCTGGCCAAGGTAATCCAGCCTCAGTTCGACAAGGTCGGCGCCAAGGTCTTTGGCCTTCTGCATTGCCTTCTTGGCGTCCTCGACGTTGGCCTCGACTATGGGTACACAAATTAGGGTCATTGTAATCAAAATTACTTTTCCTTAATAGTCTCCTTCACGGCCATCCCGAAGTGGCGACCGCCTTCCTCTACATAGGCAAGCACCTCGTCGCCTGCTTTAAGCCCGGCAACGGAAATGGCTTTTCCGTCCTTACCAGTCAGCCTGATTGTCTCAGCATTCTGGAGAATGGTACCTATTCTCTTGCCTTTGGTCTCAGCTTCCACTAGCAGCATGGGCCTCTTCTCGATCTTCATCCTTCCGACTATCATGACCCGGGTGTTTCCTTTGAAATCGACTCCCAAGACTTCGTCCCCGCTCCTGAGCTCGCTGAGGTACACAGTCTTCCCGCTGGGGAGCATCGTGTAGGCGTGCACTGGCCCGGCGTTCACCCGGAACGGCCGCGCGGCTACGTATTCTGATTCAATGGTTTCTGAGTGTACCAGGAAGAGGCCGGAGCTCGCAGAGCCGACAAGCATCCCCTCGCCCTTCTCGAAGAGCGAGCATGTGTCGACGCAAACACGGTCGCCCATACCTACTGGTTTTACATTTGTTATCTTGACGACCTGTAGTGTAACTTTCGGAGTGCTCATCTTCTCGATGATTTCCTTCACCTTCTTTATCTCGCCCTTGCTTCCGTCAAACAGTATTCCGTCAACGCCCACTTCTAGCGTCTCCAAGGCCACCTTTGCCTCGTCGAAGTTCTTCGCGCGCGCGATCAGGACACCGTTCTTCTTCTTGGCTGCTATGAGATTCTCAAGCGGGATGACGCGCCAGTCGGTGGTGGAGACGACCACGACTCCCAAGGACGCTTCCTTGGCTGCGCGCAGCTCATCCTCCTTGTTGTTTATCACTATGAACTTTGCGCCGACGTCCTCACCGATTACCTTGATATTACAGAGTGACTTTGCCTTCTTCGCTTCTCCTGGATTAACAGTGACTGCATCTGCACCAGCTTCGAGTGCAGCAGTCACCCTCTCTTTCCTCTTTTCCCATGGGTCGGTGCCTTCGGCAGACACCCACAATAGTTTAGCCATAATCGGGTAGAATTAGTGGATAATTTGAAATTAGGCTATAAAAAACAGCGATGTTTTTTCTGCTTTATATAATAAGCTTCACATGGTCATACCAAAACTGCGCGAAAGACTAAAAAAGCTGCAGCACGACCTTGCAAAATCTAACCGGGACAAGGCTACTGCAGACCAGCAAATATCAATGTCTGCCTGACGCCTGTTGCAAAGAAAGAAGGAAAAGCAGAGAGCGCGCCTCGCTGCCCAAAAG
>CAYSUP010000105.1:0-3574 GCA_964434205.1 uncultured archaeon
ATCTTAGATATATGCCCTTGGCACAGGATCCATCCAAATCCAATACCAAAGATTTCTTCGCCCCAATTTCTTGTTTTGAAACCATCCCTATAGCGTTAGCCAATTCCTTTGCACTCTAATCCAGAGCTAATCTACAAAAGCCCGAAGAAACTGAAGATGCTATTAGTGATGTTTGAGCCTGTAATTGGTTCACTACCATTGCAAGATAAATTACGGCTATCAAAATGATTATAACGGTTAAGGGCAACAGAATAAATAAATTTGGTCGCATATTCGGGTTCTTCGTTATTTTTTTCATGTTAGATTAAGCCCTTTTTCCTTAAAAACCGCGAGGTGCAGATTTGAACTTACGGGTCGAATCTGAGAGTCGGGCCCCTTTATCCCATATAATTCAACGGCAGCCTTCTATTCTTTGGCAGGTTGTTCAGTATCCTACCACTGCGCGGCTTCCCCGGGCCAAGAATATACCTCCCGAACCTGATTATGACATAATTCCCCTTAGCTTCTTTTCCCAAATCCATGCCGCACATCCATCTCAACGCCTCTTTCTCGCCGACATCGACGAAATTCTTAGTCGCCAGCTGGCAGGCATCAAGGGTTGGCCTAAAGCCGTTGTCCTCTAGAGAGCCTATGTGCAGGCCGCGCGTGCCGGTGAGCGGCAGATCTTCGCCCAAAAAGAAGAAGACAAACTTGCCCTCAAAGCTGAATCTGCCTTTGGGCAGTTTTATCCCGAACTCCTTTTCCAGCATCTGCCTGATGTTGCTTTCCATATTCTGTTTTTTCTTCGCTTTCTTTTCTTCCTTCATGCCTTCTTCTTTTTTGAGATTTTTGCAACGAAGAAGAACTCAGTATCGTTATGCCAGGGATACACCCGTAAGCACCTCTCGGTTCCTGCTAAAATCCCCGGCCGTGATTTTACCGGAAGGTCTATCTTTTCCAGTTTTGCCCTCGGGTCTTTTAACATGTCCAATATCACCTCTTCGTTTTCCTCTGTCGAAGAGGTGCACGTGGAGTAGACGAGCGTCCCGCCGGGGTTAAGGAGGTTAAAGGCGCTTTTTATCAATTTCTTTTGGAGCGGGGCCATGTTCTTTGCCATCATCGGCGTCCAGTCATTCAGTATCGAGCCGTCTTTCCTGGCAGTCCCAAGATTCGAGCACGGCGCATCTACCACTATCTTGTCAAATTTAACGCCAGGAAACCTAGTGCCGTCATAACTGGTTATTATCGCGTTCATCACCCCGCACCTGTTCAGGTTTGAGAATAGCACAGACCTTCGCCCGTGGCTTGGCTCATTGGCGACGATAGTCTTGCAGGATGGGGCAATCTGTGTAGTCTTTGAACCCGGCGCCGCGGCGATATCAAGGACTATGTCCTCTTTCCCGGCAGAAAGTGCCTCGCCGGGTATCATAGAGGCGGCCTCCTGCACATAAAAGTAGCCCAGCTGGAACGGGATTGTTGCCCCCCACGGGCCGTCACCAACAAAGAAACCTTCGGGGCACCAGGGTATTGGTGTCGCTCCCATCTTCTCCAGATCTTCTTTAAAATCAGTTGTGCTGGTCCGTATAGGGTTTATCCTTATCGACCTTTTAAGAGGCTTTTTTACCCACTCCTCAAAGAGGGGGAATTCATCACCCATGAGCCCTTTATGGTAGTCTACCAGCTTCTCATTCATCAGATGAATTTCCTTTTTCTATTTAAAAAGGGTTTATATTGCTCCGCCTGTTAATTCTTTGATGAAACCCGGAAAATTACTGGTATTTTTGCTGCTTGCATCAGCGGCCATGCCATTAGCTTCCGCGGGATCGCCGTGGTTCATAAACGACATCCAGGCCCAGGTAAACTTCTCCGGGGAAATAAACCTAGTCCCCACGGTACAGTCCGAGACTGTCAACTGGCTGGAAGGCACCTTTTACATAGTCCCGCAGACCTCAAGTTCCCAGTCTGCCCGCATAATCAGCATCACCCCTGAGACCTATTCCATTGGCGTCGATGATTTTGGGAACAGTTACCTCAAGTTCCGTTGGGAGAACCCCACTAGCAGGAAGCTTAAATACGAAGTAGTATGGGAGGTGAATGTCAGCAGGTTCAAATATGCGATTACCTCGCCGGGCGACCCGAATGCCGAGCCGCCGGCGGGCATAGGCTACTACCTTCAGCCAGACAACCTGACGCAATGGACGGGCTACATAAAAGCAAAGGCAGAATCGCTTATAAACGGTTCTAGCAGTACGCTGGAGTCTGCAAGGCGCATAGCAAAGTGGGTCTCATCTGAGATAAGTTATGACAAATCGTGCTGGGATGACTCATTTCCCGCAGAACAGGTATTCAAAGACCGCATAGGGGTCTGCGATGAGTTCACAAATCTTTTTATCTCCATGTGCAGGAGTGTGGGCATACCGACGCGCTATATAGAAGGCTTGGTATTCAGCGGTGAGGAATGGAACTTCCACGCCTGGGCCGAAGTCTACCTGAACCAGACGTGGGTGCCTGTTGACCCGACCTATGATGAAGTCGGTTTCATCGATTCAAGCCATATAACTCTTGCCAGTGTGCACGGTGATGAGGATGTGTACAACAGCCTTAATTGGCAGGCAAACGACGTAACCGTCAACTTTGGCAAGGAAGACGCTAAAGTTGAGCTTCAAAACTCATTGTCAAAGCCGATAATAAGCATGGATGTGACTGCAGACGAGGCAATCTCGGGCTCTGAGGCAATGAATGTGACAGTTTCCCTCAGCAGCCTTGTCAACTCATTTGTCGTTGCGACATGTTCCATCAGTATGCCACCTGAGATGGATCTGCTCGACTCAAAGGAAAAGTCAGTTTTGATTGCCCCGCACGAACGTGTTGGGATCTCATGGAAAATAGCGTCACCCTCGGATCTTGACACAAAATGGCTCCATAAGATGCCCGTACAGATTTTATGTTTCCCTGGAGAGAATTTCACAAATTTGATAACTATCGACCCAAGGTCGGAGGAAGGTCCGCTCTACGCCGCATCAATAACCGATTTGACAGCAGTCAACAAAACAACAATTCTGGTCGGCATAAGAAATGACGGGACAGGTCAGCTTTCCAATGTTACTGTGAATCTTTGCCTAAGGGACGGGGTACTTACGTGCCTGAACAAGAGCAGCTTTGATATCGGGCCGGGGGAAAACAGGGATGTTGACTTCTCGGGGCTTGCAGTGGGCGAGGGTGACATAATATCTGCTAGGCTAGTCTCTAACCAATTCAGTATTGTGTCAAAAGAGATAACCCTGTCGGACTTGGAAGTGCCTGAGCATTTTCAGCAGCCGTCGGCAGAGCTTCCAGAGCCTGCCCCCCTAAGCAGCCCTGAAAATGAGCAAATGATGATAATTATAGCCCTAATGATACTGGCACTCATATTGGTTTCAGTGGCAGTAGCTGTTATGGGCAAACGCTGATCCTCTAGAAAAATGACTTTAACTTTTTATATACGCAAATTCTAACTTAGCGCTTTCTTCAGGTTTTCTCTCATGATGGAGCAAGCTCTTTTGCGGTTGTAGTCTAGCCTGGTATGACATTGGCTTGCCAAGCCAGTAGCCCGGGT
>CAYSUP010000106.1:0-3571 GCA_964434205.1 uncultured archaeon
ACTCAAAACAGAAGACCCAAATTCCCAACCTCGGCGTTCAACCTTACACCAGCAATAAATCAATTAGTCTATGAGCAAGCTATTAGCCAACTAAGGAACAACGCAATTCAAACCCCAAAATGAAACTAAAAATCGCGAGAAGGCGCCTAATACTCATATTATTTGCAATAGCAATGATCCTCTTTGCCATATGGCTGGGCATAATCCTGTCCGGCAACTGCCCTAGTTGCATTTTGAGGTAACTCTATGGGGCAATATTGCATCACCCCGAAGTAATCTTGTTTTTTTAGCCCTCACTATAATTATAAATCCACATCATGCTCTTTTACCCCAAGAAAGTCTCGGAAACAAAGCTGATAACAAGAGATGTTTCAGTAATAGTCTTTTGGTTAGGCTTTTTGATGCTTATTCCCCTGGCCCTCAGCCTACTCTATGGCGAGCCTTCCTGGTGGGTCTATCTACCGCTGATCGCTGTAACCTCCGGCCCAGCATACCTATTCATGCGAATCATCAAGAAAGACGAACAGCCCTTCACAAGGATGACGATAATAACATTGGCTGTCGCTTGGATATGCTTTTCCGTAGTGGGGACATACCCATTCATATTTGTCGGTGGAATGTCCCCCATTGATGGATATTTTGAATCAGTCTCTGCGATCTCGACTACAGGCATAAGCGTCATCGCACAGCCGGAAAGCATGCCGCAAAGCATCCTCTTTTGGCGTGCGATGCTCTCCTGGTTAGGCGGGCTCGGGATAACGGCATTCGCGTTTTATTCCCTCATGCAAGTCGAGTCAGTCTCAAAGATAGTGCTTGGCGAGGGCTATGCACACTTGAAACCCAGTTTGATAAACTCGGCCAAGGAGGTCTTTAAAATATACATCTTTTGGACTGTTGTCGGCATTGCGATATTGGTGGCCATCGGCATCCCTGTCTTTGACTCATTCAATCTCTCAATGAATGCAGTGTCCACCACGGGCTTTGACGTCCATGCAGGCGGGTGGGCGTAATACGCCAAGAATATGCCGATGGCTTACCCTATACTGGCGACATTGATAGGGTTTCTCAGCA
Organism: uncultured archaeon; assembly: GCA_964434205.1. Lineage (GTDB taxonomy): Archaea > Altiarchaeota > Altiarchaeia > JAFGQM01 > JAFGQM01 > JBFYKJ01. Next base: position 1,072 of record CAYSUP010000106.1, read on the forward strand.
TAATGGGCGCCATAAGTTTCATAGTGCACTACCGCATCATCAAGAGCCGCAGGCTCAGGCTATACTTCCGGGACTCAGAGACGCGCACATATCTAATTATCCTGGTACTTGGCATAGTCATAGTCTCCTCTTATGCTTATTCAAAAGGTCAGTCAGTCGGGCCGTTGGCATATGAAGTGATTGGAGCATCCACGGGCAGCTATGAGCTCGCTCCAACCATCGCAGCCGCGGCAGGCAATTTCATCAAGGCAACGCTCATAGTGCTCATGCTGGTAGGCGGTTCGTCCAACAGCGCAGCTGGAGGGTTAAAGGTGGGAAGGGTCTTTTTGCTCTTCAAGTACGTGTTCTGGAAGGTGAAGCAGGAGATATCCCCGCCCGGTTCAATCAGCCATTTCAAGCACGACGGCACCATAGTGAGCACCGAGGAAGTAGCCTCAGTCGCAGTTTTTGCATTCATCTACTGCGTCGCGATAATCGGTGTCGCAGGCATAATGGTGGCATATGATTATGACACTGCGGATTCACTGCTCATTGTGACCAGCATGCAGGGCTGTTCGGGCATATCAACCTCCCCGGCATGGGAGTTCCCGGATATAGTGAAGATCGCCCTGTGTTGCTCAATGCTGTTCGGCCGGCTGGAATTCATACCGCTCTTCGCGCTGGCCATGTACGCGCTGCGCAGGACATGATGGTTTTTCTAAACCAAAAAATAACTTTAATGCAAATTTAATGCAAAAATGTACATAATAATCGCAGGCTCAGGGGTTTTGGGCTTCTACACCGCGCAGTTCCTTGCCAAGAAGGGCAACGATGTCGTGTTAGTAGAGAATGACAAGTCGCGTGCCGAGGAGATAACCGACAAGCTTGATGCTACGGTGATACGTGGCGATGCCACTGAGATAAAGACGTTGCAGGAGGCGGGCGTAGAGCAAGCTGACATCATACTAGCCCTCACAGGGAGTGACGACACCAACATACTCATATGCATACTTGCAGAGCAGCTCGGCGCGAAGCGCTCGCTCTGTAGGATAACTCACATCGAATATAGCGAATCCATATTCAAGAAACTGGGTATAGATTCAGTCGTCTACCCGGAGCTGGCTGTGGCCACCCAGATACAAGAGATGGTCCGCGACCCGGACGTAAGCGGCTTTGCCATGCTGGATGATGGCGAAGAGGAGCTTGTAGAGTTCATGATAAAGCTAGACTCATCGCTGGCGGGCAGCAAGATATCAAAGATAAAGATGCCAAAGGGCTCGCAGGTGATATCTGTAATACGGCCAAACAAGGAGAAGGAGGCTGCATTCCCCGAGACCCTCATAAGGGGCGGGGACAAAGTGCTTGTCTTGACAAGCAAAGACGAAATCGACGCAGTAGAGAAAGTCTTCTCGAAATAGCAAAGGCTTTCCAGAATAGCGTTCGGCCCCCGATAATCCAAAATAATAGTTATCCCGGCAAAATAATCTTCTCTACCACAAACTATTACTATAGGCTTATTCTAATATACCTATAGTCCGCCTATGTAATACCCTATTCTCCCAGCTGATTCTCCTGTGTCGGCCTCACTAGACTAAAAAGGAGGCAAAAATGGCAGACCAAAATCTGGAAAAAGTGGGCGCGCTCTGGCAGAACACATCTTCTGACGGCAAGCCGTACTTCAATTTGTCAGTCAAGGACGAGAAGTACGTCGTCTTCACAAACGGCTACAAATCAGAAGACAAGCAGCCCGACTTTATCGTGTACGAAAGAGTGAAGGAAAAAGCAAAGGCAAAGAAAGAGAAATAAGAGGACCGAAGACAGTAGACATCTTTGGTAGCCTGCCCGGCCTTTGTTTTTATAGCTATAGTATATAACTATAGCTATGGAGACAACAATACAACTTGACATGAGCACAGTACAGACACTTAAGATGCTCAAAGGAGAGATGGGGGCAAAAAGCTACAATGAGGTGATATTGAGGCTGATCCCCAGAAAGATTCCCAAGAGCATGCTTGGTTGTGCCCCGGAACTCAAACCGTTCACTGATGCGGACAGGATGGAAGACCGCAACATCTGAGAATGTACGTCTTAGACACTTATGCGTGGATTGAATACTTTTCCAACGGCGAGAATAGCGCGCGCATAGCCGATTTGCTGGAAAGCAGAGAAGAGCTCTTTACCCCGACGATAGTTCTTGCAGAAGCAAAGCGAAAACTCATAAGAGAGTTATCCAAAGATAGAAAGGCCGTCTTGGCAGACATGTTAAGATTTATGAAAACAAGGTCTTTAATAGTTGATCTTAATTGGGTCATAGCCGAGAAAGCAGCAGAGATTGTGGATACTACATTGCCTGATAAATCCAATTTTGGTCTTGCAGATGCCATAGTCCTGGCGACTGCGCGAACGCTCGGCGCAAAGGTTGTCACCGGCGATGAGCATTTCAAGGGGCTGAAGGATGTAGTGTTCATAAAGTGATGCAGTACCATAACCGCCTTTTATTCCCTTATGGTCAAATATCACC
>CAYSUP010000107.1:0-3570 GCA_964434205.1 uncultured archaeon
TCCCTTCTACCTGCGGGTCGAAAAGCTTTTTATTTAGTATAACATAATATAGCACAAAGTTATACTAATTGTTATATAATGGCCAAAATCGTCACAAGAGCCAGGAAGGTAGGCGGCTCACTCATTCTAACCATACCCAAGGATGTAAGACACTCCATGGGTATCAAAGAGGATCAGCTAGTGGAAATCGACTTGACCAGCCCCAGAGTGGATTTCTACGGCGCCATTCCCAAGATCAACCCTTACAACAATGCCCACTAGGTATGTGCTAGACGCGCATGCCTGGGCGGAATACCTTAGGGGTAGCCCACCCGGTAAACGCGTTAAGGAACTTGTAGACAGCGGTGCTATCTACACGACGTCCCTTACGCTTGCAGAGGTGGTCTCTTATGTGGCTGGCGAGGGAGCAGATTTCAACCTGGCTGTGCGGGCGATACAGACGCTTTCTGATATAATAGAGCTGGACAGCGACTTGTCAATCAAGGCGGCTGACCGATACGCGCGCATGAAAAGGGCTTACAAGGGCGCAACCCTCAGCCAGGCTTATCTCATTGAAGCGGCTAAAAAGGTGGGAGCTGAGATAGTATCAGGGGATAAAAATCTGGTCTCGGGAAGGGCAATTCTCATAAAATAATCGTTTTTCCATTTTAGTAGTGAAATTCGCAAAATAAGCAACATCTTGCGCCGGGATTGCGCAAACCTGCGGTTTACCGATTCTAGCAAGAGAGACAGAAGGCAATATTTGCCGAGATGGCGGAACTTGGCTAACGCGCTAGACTTGAGAGAGTCCCTTTCTTTTCAAAAAGAAAGGTGCTTCACCCCCAAAGAAAACGAAAGACGGGGCCAAGAAATCTAGTTCCCGAAAGGGAGTTTGGGTTCAAATCCCAATCTCGGCGTTCATTTTCAGTCTAGTGTCTGGAGTCCTGAGTCTTCTGAGCCGAGTTCATAATGGAGCTACTTCTGCAGAGACTGAAGACTTGCTAAGCATCTCTCAGACAAGACCGAAGACTGCAGACCTTTTTAAGTTTAAAAGCGCAAAGTAAATCTGCAAAATGGACGATTTTCACGTTGTTTTGACTGAGGATACTGTAGACGGAGGTTATGTAGTTACGGTACCTGAGATTCCCGGTTTAGTGACTGAAGGCGATTCAGTAGCCGAAGCTATGAAAATGGCCAAGGATGCCATAGAAACATATCTCTCTTACCAGAAGGAAACAACAAAGGCCATTGTCCGAATCATGCCGGCTAAGACTCTAAAGGTTCTTGCTTCTGCCTAATGATGCCCGTAAAACTGAGGAAAATCCTCAAAGTCCTTTCTAAGCAGTACGGTTATTATGAGGTTAGGAAAGGCAAGGGGAGTCATTCTGTCTGGAAAAACCAGGATGGCCGCGTACTTACGATTGTCATGAAAGACGAGATAAAACAAGGCACCTATCTAGGGATTCTACGGGAAGCAAAAATCGATAAGAAAGAATTTGAATCCTATCTTTGAGTTTTTCTTCCTGCAAATTCTAGCTTACTCAGAAATAGGACTGGAAACCGAGGACAGAAGACCTTCAAACTTCCTTAAGACAAGACCGAAGACTCAGGACAGAAGACCTCAAATCCCAATCTCGGCGTTCAACCTTAATACTAATGAACCTTAATACTAATTAGCCGTGAGCTTAGCACAACGTATCATCAATCTCAGCGCCCTTTACTTTAAGGCAGCAGCGCCGAGAACCATAACCGCCCTTCACATCCCCGACCTGCGGATTATCCGTATCACCATCCAAAAGCCCAGGATCATAGCCAAAAAGAAACCTATGGCGCCCAGAGCCGGAATGTCCACAAGGTTTGAGGTTATCCCTGCCTGCATAATCAAAGCGCTACCGACCATTATAGCTGCCAAGAGTATACTTGCAGATACCCTGTTGCTGACGCGGTCCATCTCTATTGTGAGCTCATTTAGAGACTGGTGCCTCAGCTCTATTCCTATAGTACCATCGGCAAGCTTCTTTGAGAGCAGGTTCATATTCCGAGGCAATTGGCCAAGTGATTCAATTACATTGCGCATATTGGTTTTAATGTTATCACCAGAGACAAGCGAGGCTATCCTCTTGAGTTTTGCCTCTTTGAAATAGGCGTCGACGTAGTTGAACATATAGAAATCCGGCAGAAGCTGCTTTGAAACCCCCTCTGCTTCGGTAAACGACCTCATTAGGGCAGCATATTCGCTTGGTATGGCCATATGGTGTTTCCTAAAGACGCTTATTACCTCCTCCAGGCTCTTTCCTACGTCACACATGATTCCGGTGGTCTGGTAGCACACGATGTAAAGGTGCTCCAAATCTTTTAAAAGTGCTTGTTTGTCCGCCCCTTGCGGCACGATGCCTTCTTCCTCAAACCCTCTTTCAAGAGCCTCCATATCGCCTAACATGAGATTTTGCAGGAGACTGGCCAGCCCGGTAACAGTCGCCTCGCTTAGCTTCTTCATGTTACCGAAATCCAAAAACGCGAGTGTGCCGTTGGGCAGCACCATCAGGTTTGAGGGATGGGGGTCTCCATGGAAGAAATGGTCCTCAAAGACCTGCTTTAGATAAGCATTCGCGAACAAATCCAGCAGAGACTTCTTCTTATTTGGTGCGGCCTTCGCTATGAACTCCCGTACACTCATGCCGTCAAGCCTTTCTAAGACAAGGACCCTTTGCGTGCTATACTCCGAGTACACACGCGGCACCCTAACGCCCTTATAACCCTCAAAGTTCTTCCAAAACATCTGGGCATACTTGGCTTCATAGCGGTAATCCGTTTCCCTCATCAAGGCATCGGCAAACTCATCCAAGAGCCTGTTTGGGTCATAGTGCTCCCAATCCGGGTTGTTGCTCATGAAAAAATTGACAAGATACCTCATTATCCTGATGTCCTGTTCCATTACCTTTTTTATACCCGGTCTTTGCACCTTTACAACCACCCTATCGCCGTTCTTCAGCAAAGCGGTATACACCTGGCCGATGGAGGCGGAAGATATCGGGTTAGGGTTGATGTTCTTGAACATCTCCTCCGGTTCCTTATTGAAATCTTCTCTTATGACCTGCCGGGCGTCTTCCCACGGGAACGGCGGGGCCTTGTCCTGCAGCTTGGACAGCTCCTTTATGTATTTCGGCTCGAAAAGGTCAGCGCGCGTGCTTAGGGTCTGGCCCAGCTTTATGAATATCGGCCCGAGCTCCTCAAGGGCTTTCTTCATCCTGGCCTCGTTGGGCAAGTGCAGTGATTCGCTCTGCCTGTACCAATTGAGTATCTTCAGAACAATAAGGAGCCTGTGCTTTCTGGCCGCCCCGTCAAGCCACGGCCCAAAGCCGTATTTCATCATAACGCTTGCGATGGCATACAAGCGCTTGACATCCCGCCTCTCAAGCTTACTCATGTTTATCTCTTCTGTTTATCTCTTACCGGTTTTCCTGCCTTTCTTTTTTGCCGCCGGTTTTTTGATGGCTTTTATTTTCAGGTCCAGGCCGCCTATCCTCTTCTCTAGCTTGATGTAATCCGCCTTCTTGACTGCTCCTGCTGCCTTGAGTGCTTCATTGACTT
>CAYSUP010000108.1:0-3548 GCA_964434205.1 uncultured archaeon
CCTTTCGCTCCACGAAAGCGCGATAACACGATTCGTCAAGTTCACCAGGTATGCTGAGGCGCTCATGAAGAAGATTGACCCAAAAGCCCCTTGGGAGGACAAGCTGACTATGCTCCTTTGGAGAATACTTGACGAGAACAATGCAAAGAACTTTGACCACTTGAGGGAAATCGAGGAGCAGGCCGACCATCTGGTAAAAGAGCTTATGGACCCGACAACGCCGCGCGACCGCCTCGGGCCGCACATATACAAGATGAAACATGCGCTCATCGTCTACCTCGACGCCCTGTGGGCGACGCTTGATGTCATAAACACTCTCCGATACGGTGATGCCGAGACTATCACCGACGATAAGGAACTTCTCAACAGGTTCACCGGCCTTTACGCCGAGGTGACTAGCCAGATATCGCTTAGCGAACACATGTCCGAGGTTTTGGCCTCCGGCCTTGAGGTCCTGCAGAGCATATACAACAACCAGCTGCAGATAATGAACAACCGGCTGGCCCTTTTGGCTACCTGGCTTGCGATCATTGGGACTGCGGTTCTTGTGCCTAACACTTTAGCCACCATATTCGGCATACCTGCGGTATCTGACCATATAAACTGGGTCACGGCAATAATCCTCTTAGTAGTTTCAACCGTAGTATCCGCCGGGGCGGCCTACTGGGCCATAAACAGAAAGGGCTGGATGCCAAAGCATGTCCAGTAGGCGTTTTGGGATTATGCCGGCTGGCCAATCCAGGTGATGCTGGCGCAGCATTAGCCGTTTTTCTCTATATACACTCAATTGGAATTGATGATCCTGCAAGTAGCCTTGGATTTCACGGACATGGGGCGGGCGCTTAAGGTGGCCAGCGAGGTCGCAGGCAGCGCAGACTGGATAGAGGCCGGAACGCCTCTCATAAAGGCGAACGGTATGGATGCCATAAGGCAATTAAAGAAGGCCTTTCCCGGGAAAAAAATCGTTGCTGACCTTAAAATCGCCGACACCGGCGATGTGGAGACTGAGATGGCAGCAAAGGCCGGGGCGGATATAGTCTCAGTCCTTGGTGTCGCCGATGAGCAAACACTAATACACGCGGTAGAGGCGGCAAAGAACTTCGGCTGCGAGGTGCTTGTGGACCTCCTGAACGTAGTTAATATGGAGAGATGCGCAAAGCGCGCAGAAGAGCTGGGTGCAGACTATGTCATGGTCCACACGGGAATAGACCAGCAGATGGTCGGAAAGGACGTCTTTGGCGATTTGAAAAAAGTCTCGGGAGCTGTCAAAATACCGATTGCAGTGGGTGGCGGGTTGACTGTTGAGAATGTTTCGCAGGCAATAAAGGGCGGAGGCTCGATTATGATAATCGGCGGCGCTATAACAAAATCGCCGGATGCAAAGAAGGCTGCCGCGCAGTTCAAGGCAGTTATAAAGAGCGGCAAACCGGCAACCCCTGGCAAAAAAACTCAAGGCATTTGGGATATGCTAAAGCAAGTCTCAACAAGCAATGTGAGCGATGCGATGCACAGGCGCGGCGAGATGAGCGGCCTTATGCAGGTCTCAAATGTAAAAAAATTCTTTGGCAAGGCTTTTACCGTAAGGGCATATCCGGGCGACTGGTCAAAGACCGTGCAGGCAATCGACGCCGCGGAAAGGGGGGATGTCATAGTCATAGATGCGCATGAGTCCCGGGTAGCCCTCTGGGGCGCTTTGGCGACTATGAGCGCAATCTCGCGGGGCATTGCCGGGCTTGTCATCGACGGTGCTGTTAGGGATATCGAAGAGATCAAAAAGACTAGCTTCCCCGTATTCGCGCGCTATGTCAGCCCGACTGCAGGGGAGCCAAAGGGCCTGGGCGAGCTTTCCGTGCCCATTAAGTGCGCTGGAGCCGAGGTCAACCCAAATGATTATATACTGGCGGACGAAAACGGTGTTGTCGTAATACCTCAAAGGCGCGCCCTTGAGATTGCCAACCGCGCTCTTTATGTGAAGGAAAAGGAAGATCGGGTGAAAAAGGAGATCGCCGACGGGAAGACCCTTGGGAAGATACTTGAGCTTGGCAAGTGGGAAAAAGTCGAGTAGATGGGAAGATTGGATAGATAAGATTGAGTATGTGGGAGGATTGAATAAATAAGATTTAATAGCCACCACAGCAAAATTAAATAATGATTCCCTGGCTCATATTGGTATTCCTTGCCGGTTTAGGCATCCTTGCCGTTGCAAGCAGGTTTGTCTTGTCGTCCAGCATCAAGATATCCGAATACTTCAAGATATCCGAGCTGGCCGTCGGCTATCTGCTCATTGCATTGTCTACCTCATTGCCGGACCTGATGGTTTCGACAAGCGCGTCTTTTCAGGGCTTTTCAGGCATAGCAGTCGGTGATGTTTTGGGTTCGTGCATAGCAAATATCTGCCTAGTACTTGGCGCCGCGGCATTGATAAGAACTATAAGAGTCAAGAGGGAGCAGACGCTTGAGAGCGCTGAACTGCTGCTGCTCGTGACTATCATACCGCTCATTCTTCTTACTAGGAGCATCATAGGGCTTGCTGAGGGGATGGTCCTTGTAGTGATATTTGCAATGTACGCCCTGTTTGCCATAAAGGAAAAGTTCACTATGGGGCTAAAGGAGGGCGTTACACACAAGGTCTGGATACAGCAGGCGATCATCTTCATAGTGAGCATAATCGCGACTCTTGTCAGCGCGCAAATAATAGTCAATTCCGGAGCAGCTATTGCCGGGGAATTGAACATCGATCAGGCGATAATAGGTATGACTATAATAGCCTTTGGGACTACTCTGCCGGAACTTGCCATTGATTTCACGGCACTTCGAAAGGGGCACACTGCTCTTGCGATAGGGGACATCTTTGGCAGCTGCGTCGTAAACCTGACTCTTGTGCTCGGGGCATCAGCAATCATTCGGCCGCTCAGCGAAGGCGCTATGTTCATCCAGACGGACATAGCTTTCCTTGTGGGCGTTGTGGTATTCCTTTGGTACATCCTAATGAAGCATGAAGGCATAAAGCGCGAGCATGGACTGATCTTCATTTTGGCATACATACTTTTCATAATGATGGAAACTATATGGGCTTTCTCCGGTGCGGTTTGAGGATAAGGGCTGGGATGCGGTTTGAATTCACTTCCGGTTTGGGTTTTACTTCTGGTTTAGGTTTTAATTAAAACAATATCAAAATAACCATTCTCTGGGCCTATAGCTCAGTTCGGTTAGAGCGCCGGTCTTATACGAGCGTTGCGCCGTGCGCGCAGCGTCGAAGGTCCCCGATGGGGACCAGAAAGCTCTAAGACAGCCGGACGTCATGGGTTCAAATCCCATTAGGCCCATCTCTTTGTCCTTGGCTGAATTCGATGGGCCTAATGTACCTCAAGGCCATACGCCTAGGGGTTGCGTCCACCTTTCGGTCCCATTAGGCCCACCTTACTGTTTCTTGGATTAAACCTGTCTTAATTCTGCGGCCTATGGTTTTGTCTGAAACGTAGGTAAGATTTCTGTTTTTATAATCTTACTTTCTAATTGGAAGGTAAGATTACAAAAATGGCCATTCT
>CAYSUP010000109.1:0-3529 GCA_964434205.1 uncultured archaeon
CTTCTTAAGCTGATAGCCTTGGCAGGCTATCTGGTCTTAAGTTCACGCGTATGCGCTTGATATCTGCCTGTTTAGTCGGTGGCAGCGCTTCACATGACCTTGAACGGGTTTTGTTTTTGGAATATCTCAATCGCGTAGTCTAGCTTGGCTTTGTTCTGGGCATATAGTGTGAATAGGTCTTCCCCGCCACCGACCTTGTCACCCACATTCTTGTCTAGATACAATCCGGATGCCGGGTCTTTTGGGGCGCCAAGTGCCCTTGCAATCTTGGCTATGGCGCTGTTATCGACACGGACTACCTTGCCGCCGGTCTCAGAGACTATAGTCTTTGTGTACTTGCCCGGCTTGAGGTCTTCTGGCTTGATATCGGGATTTCCTTTTTGCATCTTTATGATGGCTTTCATCTTCTCTAGTGCTGCTCCTTCTTCGAGGCACTTTTTTGCCTCCTTCTCGCCTTGACCCTTCTTTCGCTCTCCGGAAAACTCCATTAAGTCACCGGCAATCATCACGCTCTTTTCCAAAAGGTCGGCTGGGCCGTCACCATTGAGTGCATTGAGAACGTCTATGGCTTCGAGGATTGGCCCTATCCCGTTGCCTATCGGCTTTGTCCCATCGGTCAGAAGGTATTTGATTTTCATATCGACCTCGCTGCCCAGCCAAACAAATTTTTGGCCAAGCTCGTGCGCCTTTTCTTCATTTGCTATCTTTGACCCCGGGCCGTAGGGTATGTCGATTAAAACGTATTTGCTGCCAACGCTCTTCTTCTTTGAGATGATACTGGCAAGGACCTGCCCTTCTGCATCTATTGATAATGGATATTCAACGCGTATGATACGATCATCGGCAGGAGCCAGGTTAAGGGCGCCGCCCCAGACGATGCACCCGTTTACCTTATCGACCATTCTCTTCACATCCTTTGCACCGTAGTTGACCGGGGCTAACACCTCCATCGTATCAGCAGTGCCGGCCGGTGAAGTGATTGCACGAGACGAGGTCTTGGGTATCTTGATGCCCAGGGATGCCATTATGGGAACGACAAGCATTGTTGTCCTGTTCCCGGGAACGCCGCCAACGCAGTGCTTGTCAACTGTCGTGCCTTCGAATGCCAAATGATCGCCGGTATTTACCATGACCCAGGTCAAGGCAACCGTCTCTTTCCTAGTGAAGCCATGTATTGCAGATGCTGTAACATAAGACGCCAATTCTATGTCGCTTAGGCGGTCTTCAACAATGTCGCGCACTATAGTCTCTATCTCATCTTTGGATAACTCAGCACCGTCTATCTTCTTTCTGATGTAACTCACGGATTCGGGCTTTCCCCACGGTGATAAGTATGCATCCGACCGGGGGCTCATCTTCATCTCGGCAGCAAGGTCATTGAACACCCCTATCTCGCCTTCGGAGACCATGGTATCGGAGATATCGACTATGGCTACTTCGCCGCACTTGCACCCTTGCTCGTATTTGCAGCCTTTCTTGTGCACTAAGACACGATCGCCTATATGGATTGACATTCTCTCTGCGTCGTTCTCGTGCATTAGGATTACCCATCTTCCGACGTCTATGTCTATTATCTCTACCCTGAATTTTTCTGAGATGCCGCTCATTTTATTATCTTTGCCTAACACGCCACCCTTCTTTCGGCCTTGCCGGCGCTTTAGGCACTTTTTTGACTGTGATTTGGATTATTTTGAGTTTGCTTTTTAAATACGGACTTGGCTAGAATAAACAGGTGTCAAGCGAACCTTGCTGGAATAAACAGGTGTCAAGCGAACTTGGCTAGAATAAACAAGCATCAAGCAAGCATCTTTAGATAATCCTGTATGTCTTCATTTGACAATGAGCATCCCTTAGATCTTAGGGAATAAAGGCAGGTCTCAAGAACCTCTCGTTTCCCCCCCTCAAAATACTTGCTTAGTATCCCTTTCTCATAAGCAATAGCAACTATTTCGCTCGACCTTATTATTGACACACCTTGGCAGTACTTCTGAAACTCTTTCCTTCTGCCTTCGCTCATGCTTATGCTGTGGTGGGTCCTGAACTGCAAAAGGTCCTTGAGCTCGTTTGGGCGCTCAATGAGGAATCTTAGCGTGCGCTCGTCTATCAGCAATGTATTGTCCGTGCCAGTCAGCGCAAGGGCTTCCGCCTCGCCCTTTTGGATTATCGCCATCGGCTTGTGATGGGCATAATAGATATTGTTGGACACTTCCAGTATTTCCCCGGTCTTTTCCCGGCTGGCTTCTTCAACGTGGAGTACTCCGCTCTTCACTAGCGCAGAGAAATTGAGCGGGCCCATCAAGCGGTGGCCAAGCCTTTTTGGGTTTGTTATTATCTCGTCGTAGACGCTCTTTGTTATTATAAAATCGGCTGTCTCACTTAGTTCAATGACAAGGGGCAGCATGCAGTTCATCGATAGGGAGATTAACGAACTAGAATCGCAAATGACTCTGTGTCTCATCCTAAGAATACCTCCCTTGCTATCTTCATCCTCGCTGCATTTTGCCCGCCCTGTATTGTGAACTCATGTATCTTGCTGCCGCCGATGTATTCCAAGACCTGCGCAGAATCGGCACCGGTAAGCTCGGAAGCGCGCCTTAGGGAGAGGCCCTTTTCATACAAGTTGGCAGCTTTTTTTATTCGCGCCTTATCCATCACATTATCAGCATATCGCCCCTCTTTTTCATCAAGGCGTATTACCAAATCCTCGATCTCTTCCAGGTGGCCAAGCATCTCTTCCTTCGGTCCAATCTTAGCCTTCAGGAAATTTGCCGTTATCTTGCTGTAAAATTCGCCGTCTATGTCTTGGTAGTGTATCTTTGAGAGGAGTTTGCTTAGTGCATAATCGATGAGCGCTATTAGTATCAATTCACTTTGGCCCTCGATACTTGCCTCATTGAGCGCATCTGCCGAGACTTTCCTTAATTCCAGCGCGTCCTTCTTCTCTACTGCTGTTATAGAACTGTCAATGAGCTCGTTTATTTCGTGCATTTGGGATGTATAGACTGAGAGCGTATAAGTTCATTCATGGGTACAAAAGCTTTGTTGCCGGGCGTATCCCTACAACTTCTTGCACCTGTCAATCGAAAGCTCCCAAGCAAACTTATCCTTCAGGACCTGGTATGCCGTCTGCGGGGCTATGACGCCGTCTTCGGTTATGAGGGCGTCTATGTACTCCGGCGGGGTGAAATCAAATGCGGGATTCCACATCTTGACGCCTTTCATCCGCGGGCGTATCTCCGTATGCTTCCGCTCTTCTACAGGTATCATTATGCCATCATAAGTCTGCGGCGAGAATTTTATAGTCTCACAAGCGACGATGAAGGGTATGTTTGTCTCGTGCGCAAGAGCGGCAATCTGCGATGTGCCTATCTTATTGCCGACTGCCCCGTTGGCAGCAACAACATCGGCCCCCACTATGACTTTTTTTATGTCAAGCTCTTCCATTGCATAGCGGACCGCAGAGTCCACTATCAATGTCACGGGTATCTTGCTCTTTGACATGAAAGCCGCAGTCAGATAGCCCTGGTTC
>CAYSUP010000110.1:0-3519 GCA_964434205.1 uncultured archaeon
GGATCTCGCGCACCTCGGCGTCGGTGAGGATCCCCTGCTTGCCCAGCATCAGCACGTGCGCCTGGCTGCCCCAGATGTCCTCGGCCGCCATCTGCACATCCGTGTCGATGCTCTGCGAGTAGTCGAGGAAGACCGCCGCGGGCTCCGCCGCGAACCGACCGCCCCATAGCTTGGTGCTGGGTTTGGGCATGGCATCAGCAGCTACGTGCCCATCTAATATAGGGCACCCGTCAGTAAGCAACACGAAATGTGAGGTTCTAAAGCCGGTCGAGCCGGTTGTAGGCGATGCAATCACAATAAACTGCACAAAGATGGTAAAGGAGAACAACGCGTGGGTCAACTATCCGATGAAGGGGTCCAAGATTTTTATAAAAGGATATAATGAGGATGGCGTTGTTTTGCAGAACATGACGTTATACCTCGGGGGGGACGGCACAAAGACGTTTATGCCGCTTGTGGCGGGAGATTATCTTATCGAAACGCTTATCCAACAGCAGACTATTGATCAGCAGGATCCGGTGACAAAGCTCTGGGAGACTACGTTCGCGGTGGGTGAAAACCCGATAGCGGATAGGGGCATTGTGGCAGAAACACCAACAGGTGCGGCTATAATATACGAAGAAGAACCGCCTGAGCCTGAAGTAATTGAGGAACCGGCAGAGACTACCATGCCCCAGAATAGAGGCCCCTTTGACTTTGTGATGAACGGGACGTGCGACAAAGAGTCAAAAGACGACGCATCAAGCTTCATGCTGATGGTAGTTGGCTTACTGATATCGTAAGCCCATTTTCTTTTTATTATACGCTCGTTCTATTATTTATTACGTTCTTCTTTTACTAGCTATTGCACCCTTTAATTCCCAGCAAAGCAAATAGGCTGTTTTTAAGATGAGAAGCTCCTATCGCATTTTCCGCATAAAAGGCATAGAAGTGAGCCTGCATGTTACCATGCTTGCGCTTTTTTTAATGCCAGTCCTGGACCTGTTCTCATATGGCAGTTTGGCGGAGGGGGCCTCATCTGCGTTTTACTCGCTTGTCTTTCTGATAGCCTTGTTCTCTTCGGTCTTTGCGCATGAGCTTGCCCACTCGCTTGTAGCACTGAAAAACAGGATAAAGGTAAGTCAGATAACACTTACACCAATAGGCGGGATAGCAAGCGTAGGGCTGGTGAAAGATCCCATCACTGAGTTCAAGATAAGCCTGGCCGGCCCGCTGACGAGCATAGGCATAGGGATCCTGCTGCTTGCGATATTGGCACCTGCCGCAGGGATGGGCAACGTGGGAAAGGCGATCTTCTCGGGGGATTTTATAGACCAGCCGTCGCTCCTGAACTTTGCGATCCTGGTCATGTACATAAACGTCATACTTGGCGTCTTCAACCTCTTTTTGCCGATATTCCCGATGGACGGCGGAAGGGTACTTCGCTCAATGCTGAACATGGTGACAAGCAGGGTAAAAGCGACTAGGATAGCAGTCTATATCGGCCAGGCCTTCCTTTCGATATTTCTCTTGTTTGCAATCATCGCAGGCAGCCTGTGGCTCATAATAATAGCGGTTTTCTTATTCCTGGCAGGGCTCTCTGAGCTAAAAGTCACTGAGATGAGCGAGGTACTTGAAAGGAGCGATTTGAGGGGGATTGTCAATACTGGCTTTATAGTCCTGAGTCCCGACTTCAACGTCTCTGACCTTCCCAAAATAGCAGTGCCATGGCAATCTGTTTACCCTGTTTTAGACATCAGGGGCAAACCTTTGGGCTTTGTTGATTCCATGTGTCATTCTGAAAAGAAAGGCAAACCCGGTGGGGTGAAAAACACAACCAGGGTAAAGAAATGCACTGCAAAGGAGGTGATGTCGACCGAGTTCCCTTCTCTTAGGCTAAACGACAATAAAGAGGAGCTTCTCACAAAGGTCTATTCGAGCGGCTATGCCTTTGTCCTGGATGGGAAGGGGACCTTGTATGGCATACTCACTATGCAAAACCTGCAAAAAGAGCTCAAGAAAAGCTAGGGCAGAATATACCTTGGATGCTAACGACTGCTAAGAATCTAAGTTAAGAATCTAAGCTGGGTCTAAGCTAAGAGTCTAAGCTAAGAATCCAATTTAAGAACCTAGTATACTTTATCCGGGTCAAATAACTTCTTGCCAACTACTTTCCCGCTAAGCGTCTTGTAAAAGCACGTGTCATATCCTTCGTGGCAGGCCCCGCCGGTGAGCTTGACCAGGTAAAGCAGTGCATCGCCGTCACAATCAACACGGGTCTCTTTTACAATCATCACATTACCGGACTTCTCGCCCTTCTTCCAAAGTTTTTTCTTTGAGGTGGAATAAAGCCAGAGCTCGCCTGTTTCCCTTGTCTTTTCAAACGCCTCTTTGTCTTGGAAAGCGACCATGGCAACTTTTAGGTCCTCGTAATCCTGGGCCACGGCTATTACTAGCTCTTTTTCTCCGATTTTCCTTTTCTTAAGGTCCTTCCAATCCATATTTAAATGCGTTTCAGCCTATCTTTAAATGCCTTCTATCCCATCAAATGTCGTAATCCATGACTACTGCAGGAGAGCCTCCGCATGAGACCTCTGCGACTTTGTTAAAGCCTAGGGCAGTAAAAAACTCAAGCCCCGCCTTATTTGATAATTTGACCTTAACAATCACTTTTGTGGTGTCAAGAGGCTCGAGGAATTCGAAAATCCTCCCTACAAGCAGCCTGCCAAGGCCGTGCGTCCTCCGCTCAGTCTTCACGCATATTGGACCTATCTCGGCGATAATCGGGTCTTTGAAGTTCACCCCGCAAAAGCCTAATACCTCCCGGCCTTCCTTGAGTATGAACATCGTGTAATCGGAGTGATGGCACATGCGCTTAAGGAACGCAGGCGTGACCTTTTGGTACTGAAATGCCGTGGAGTTTGCATTGCTCATCTTAGCGACTGCGGGCGCATCAGATTCCTTGAATGGGAATATTTTCATCTTGATCAAAGCCTTATGGCTACCTTGTTCTTTTTCAGGTACTCCTTGACTTCCTTGATATTATACTGCCCGAAGTGGAATATGGATGCGGCCAGTGCAGCATCCGCCTTTCCTTTTGTGAGCGCGTCAAGGAGGTGCTCCGGCTTCCCGGCACCGCCAGAGGCGATGACCGGTATTGAGACTGCTTCGGAGATAGTTCGCGTCAGTTCTAGGTCATAGCCAGTCTTTACGCCGTCGGCATCCATTGAAGTGAGGAGTATCTCTCCCGCGCCAAGCTGCTCAGCTTTCTTTGCCCACTTGACAGCATCGGCGCTCGTGTCTTTTCGGCCGCCGTAGGTCCAGACGTTCCAGGAGTTTTTATTCCTTTTTGCATCGATGGCGACCACTATACACTGGTTTCCGAATTTTTTTGCCCCTTCGCGTATCAGTTTTGGATTCTCGACCGCTGCCGTATTAATTGAAACTTTGTCAGCGCCTGCCTTCAGCGCCTTGTTGATATCATCAGTGCTTCTGACACCGCCGCCGAGCGTGACGGGTATGAAGACATTCTCCGTAGTC
>CAYSUP010000111.1:0-3517 GCA_964434205.1 uncultured archaeon
GACTTGTACACTGCCATGACCTTAAACGGGCTTATCTGCTCGGCAGCGCTCGGGAAGACTGAAGACCGGAGACTGTGGACAGCAAGTGAACTCTCGGCAATAGCGATGAAAAGCGGGGCTATCGCAGCCGGGCTCTCGGGCAAGGGGCCTGCGGTAGTCGCCATAACAAAGGGCGACACGGCGAAGATCAAAGAGGCATGGACCCCTTATGGCGGCGCTATCATCGAGACTAAGGCCACCAACGACAAGGCCAGGATAGTGAATTAGCGGGTTTTACGATTTTTTATAGGCATCACCATAATTAAAGGCTTACCCAAAAAATAAAATGGCTACTAAGAAGTCTGTAAGGCGCACGGTTGCGAAAACCGGCTCGGCGGCTGCTCCAAAGGCGGCACAAAAGCCTGTGGAGATCAAGGCTGAAAAGAAGAGCGTTGATGAAAAAAAGTCAGGATTTATGGGAATTGACCCGATATTCCTTATTGGCGGGGTCATCGTCATTGTGTTGATAGCGCTTGTTGTTGTCTACTTTGCCTTGGGCTCGGGCGGCAAGGGGGGCGAGACGGGTGGCGGCACGGGAGTTGTCGTATCCGGAAATTTGCCTGCCTTCTCTGAAATCGCAAAAGGTGCTATAGAGTCGCTGAAGGAAACCGGCAAGGGTTCCTTGACTGCAGACATTACGATGCAAATGGCAGCGCAGGGGCAGAATGTAGATATCGGGATGAGCATGTCCTCAAAGTTCGACTCAAAGAACAAGAAGAGCTACACTGCAGCGGCAGTCAGCATGGGCGGCATTGAGCAGACCACTGAAAGCTATATCATAGGCAATATGTCATATTCAAAGATGAGCAATCCCTACGGGGGCGACGACTTGTGGGTAAAGACTGCGGCCGGCTATGATATGTGGGGCCTTGATAATATCAGCGCGGATGAGATGATAACTCTTGTCGGCGGAGAGGTGATAGGCTCTGAAGTCGTCAACGGAAAGGAGACCTATAAGGTATCGGTAACGCCAAAGGTGGACAAGATAGTCGACTACATACTAAGAGGGCAGGACCTTTCCAGCGCTGGCGTGACCGGGGCGCAGATGGACGAGATTATAGGGCAGTTGACAAATGCAATCAAGAGCGTGGATATCAAGGTGTGGGTGCTAAAAGACAGCTACCTGCCCATTAAGGCTGAAGGGACTGTAGTCCTGCAGATGGACGTCGGCCAGCTTTATGGCACTCCTGACATGGGGAACCTTGACTTGAATGTCAGGTTCACGGCAACGCTTGATTATGACTCGCCTGTGGATATCGTCCTGCCGGCTGAAGCCTTGGGCGCAACTGATCTCTCAGAGCTTTATGGGAGCCAGATTTCAATATGCGGCGACGGGTTTTGCGACCTGGAGGAAGACAATGTCACGTGCCCTGAAGACTGCACCGGGAGCGATTATAACCTTCTTGTCGGCAATGACACCGACGAGCACGGCTGTAAGAGCTCTGCAGGCTACTCGTGGTGCGAGGCAAAGGCAAAATGCATAAGGGTTTGGGAAGAAGACTGCGGGAGTGACCTAGACCTGCCTGCCAGCAACGGGTGCATCACCGAAGGCGGCAGTATAAGGGATTATCAGGGCACGAGCTGCTGCGAAGGATTGGGAAGGATATCGACTTCCAGGCCGAAGATAACGGGAGAATGCGAATTCATCACCGGGGGCGTGGGCGTCTGCTCTGACTGCGGAAATGAAGTTTGCGAACAGTGGGAGAACAAATGCAACTGCCCTGCGGATTGCTTAAAGAAGCAATAGGCGGGCGTCAAGAACCACCGGCCAATACGCGAAGTCCGCCGAATGCGAACTTGCGCGTGAGGGTCCTGTTAGACCCTACGCGCAGCTTGCCGTTATGGCAAGCTCGCGCGCAACTTCACGCATGTGAAGTTCGCGGACCGGCGGGATGCCTGGTTTTATGCAACAGGTGAGTTAATTCAAATTTACCCTAAAAGTTTAGCTTAAATTCAAAGTCCGCTAAATATAGGGGAGAATGCAAGGATAAATAAGAATGCCAAGAGACAAACCAAGCTTGCACGGAAGGAGCGAAAAAGGCGGGAAGGGGGGAGCTTTAGTCCTCCTCGTAGTTATAATCGTAATAGGGATCATAGCTTATTCTTTGTTCTTCAGCGGGCCGCCGTCGGTAGCAAATTCCGCGAGCCTTCTTGCCCAAAGCGACCTTGCGATAAAGAGCATCGGCAAGGAGAGCTTCACATATAGCGGGGCGATAGAGACTACCTCTGAAGGCAAATATTTTGGCTTTGCAGTGTCGGGCGAGGGCAGGATAGATGTAAGCAACAAGAGGATGTACTTCAAGGTGAATTTTGAAAATCCCGTGACTGAGCCGGGAGCCGCGAGCAACGGGAGCGTGACTCTGGAGAGTTATACCGTAGGTGATGACGTTTATATAAATGTGGCCGGGAACTGGGGCAAATACAAGTCCCCGGGAAGGCTTTGGGGGGACGTTCAGTTCTCGCAAAAGATGATCGAGCTTGCCAAGGGTTTTGATTCAACGGTCGGGGGCAAGGAGACTGTCAACGGCAAGGAAACGACTAAGGTCATGGTAACGCCGACGCTCGAGGACCTGGTAAAGGTAATGTCGTCTATGGACCCGGGGCTTATGGGGGATGCTGCTGCAGGAAGCCTAAGCGGCATAGACAAGGGCATAAAGTCCATAAAGATGAACATCTGGATAGGCACTGCGGATTTCCTGCCGGTCAAGATGGACGGCATCCTTGAGGCTGAGACTAACACTGTGAGCCCAAGCGGCGTTGGTTCGGCAAAGTCCGACATAAAGATGTCAATGTCAGTGAATCTGGATTACAAGACTCCTTTCAATATAGTCCTGCCTTCTGCCGCGCAGAGCGCAGTGGACATACTCCCGGCAGCATAAAAAGGTAGCAGGGCAGTGTGAATCCGAAGGAACTGCGAATCTGAAGGCTGCAATTTTGGGGCTGCAAACCTGGGGCCGTAGACAGCAGACTTTTCCTGACCACTGCTCACTGCTCACGGGCATGTAACCTTTTTTATAAGCTATGTGGAAAAGGGGTGCAGAAAGAATGGCAGATTTGAACATTGAGAAAAGGATCAAGAAGGTCGCCGAAGCAAGCGGGCTTTCCGAGAAGAAGATAAAAGAGCTTGTTGAAAAGAAGAAAGAGGAAGCAGCAGGGCTCCTGACCGACCACGGCGCTGTGTATGCCCTTGAGAAGGAATATGGCCTGGGGCAGGAGGGCGGAGAGAGCGCTGAATACTCCATGTTGTCAGATTTAAAGCCCGGGACAAACAACGTCAATATAGTCGGCACCGTGAAGGAGATAAGGCCCATAAAGAAGTTCCAGACAGAGAAGCGCTCCGGCCAGTTTGCAAGGATAATCCTCTCTGACGGAGGCGGGGAAGTGCCCGTAGTCTTCTGGGACAAGACTGCTGAGATAGTCCAGTCGGATAAGGTAAAGACCGGCGTCATTATTGCAATCAGGAACGGCTATACAAAGG
>CAYSUP010000112.1:0-3510 GCA_964434205.1 uncultured archaeon
CCTAAGCCACACGGCCCTCAACCGTGCCCGTTTGACCAACTCCGGCACCCCCGCAAAGCAGTTTCCAGTCTTCAGTCCCCGGTCCTCAGTTTTGAGTCCTTGTTCTGGAAAGGCGATTGGCAGACACCGCGTGGCGTTCAACATCGCCTGAAACCATGGCGGTCCGTGCCGAACTCGCCCCTTTGTGTCAGTGCAATTGCCGAAAAGCAAGTGCACCGGTGAAAATTATTTCTTTTAATTATTTCTTTTTAGAGGGCTTTTTTTCCTCTAGCTCTGCAGGGAGCGCTTCTTCCCCTTTTTTCTCCCCGGGAGACTTTCGCTTGTGCTTTGCATTGGAAAAGGCGTCTTCCATCTCCGCAGCCTTTGCCTCAAGCGCGTCCATGGCAAGGTCGATTATCTCCTTGGCAGACAAGTCGTTGTATGACTCGACGAAGAACTCAAATTCACCCTCGCCTTTGTCTTTGTAAGAGCAAAGAGAGCACTGGTATTTTGCGTGCTCGCTCATAAGTCCCATGCGCGCGGTCATCTCCATCTTTATCTTTTGGTTATGGCCGAGTTTAGTCAACGGTATTTTGTCAAAGACCGGCTTTATCTTTGAGTCCTGCGACTTCATGTCGCCGGAGTAGACCGTGCACGGCCCTGACTTCTCAAGTATGAATCCCGCACTGCACCTTGCGCAGCCCTTGCCGCCGCACTTGCACTCGCCCGGCAGCGAGTAGGTCTTCAAGTCAGTCGTAAGCGGGACTAGGCCAAGTCTCTGGGATATCATCTCCTCATAGAGGGGCGAAGTGTTCTCATATACAGTCACCTTCTCAACAGCCATCGAGGGGACAAAAGTCATGATAGCCCTCCTTATGGCATTGGCTGTGATGAAGTCAATGTCTTTGGCAACGAACGTCACCCTCTTGTCATCCTTCTTCAAATATTGAACCTTCATCTTAGACCCTCCTACCTCTTTTACCTCCCGGGGCTTTGCTTCCGCCGTGGGGTATCGGAGTTACATCCTCGATCCGCCTTATCCTAAGTCCGGAGCGAGCGATTATCTTGATTACTGCTGAAGCGGCCCTTCCCGGGGTCTTTTGGCCCCTGTGCCCGCCCTTTCCTCTTATGAACATGTCAACCTTGGTGACTCCCCTCTCCTTTAGCGCATCTGCGACCTTTCTGCCTATCTGGTTTCCTGCAAACGGGCTCTTCTCCTCACGGCCGCTCTTTACCACCATGCCCCCGCTTACCCTTGCAAGGGTCTCGGCGCCTGATAAGTCAGTCGCTGTGACGATGGTGTTGTTCTTTGAAGCGTGGACATGCATTATGGCGACAAACTCTGATTTCTGCGGCGTTGACTGCGACGGTCTTTCTGCTTTCTCTTCGGCCATGCCCTCCCTCACCTGGTCAACAAGGCTCTTTCCGCTGTCACTGCCTTTCTCAGCCTTTTCGGCCTTCTCAACCATCTTCTCGGCCTTTTTCTTGACCTCGGCTATCATCTCTTCCGATGGTTGCTCCATCTTCGGCTCTGCTATCTTCTTGGCCTTCTTCTCTTTGGACTCAGCGCCTTTAGATTTCCCCTCTTTCTTTTTCTCTGCCATGTTAAGCCTTATCTTTGGCCGCCGCCGGCCTGACTCCCGCCTCTTCTCCTCGGGTCGTTGTTCCTGAACTTCCGTGGGCCGCCCTTTCTTGCCCCATAACCGCCATATTCACCCTCTCTCTTCTTCTCTTTTTTCTCGCTCTCCGGCTTTTTCTCGACTTTTCTTATCGGGTGCTCCGGGTTTGCCAGCGGGGATCCAGGGTAAAAGTTCAGCTTTTCTGCTTCTTCCAGTGTCGTTATGTGGCCCGGCGAATTCATCCTCTTGCCGTCGATCGCTATGTGGCCGTGGGCAATGTCTTGCCTTGCTTGCTTTATTGAAGTAGTTAACCCTCTCTTATATACTATAGTCTGCAGCCTTCGGTCAAGGATGTTCTCAAATGTGATTGTCAGGACGTCCTCTAACTTTCCATCCTTTTGCAGTATGCCTATCTTCTTGATAAATCCTAAAAGGTCAGATTCAGCCCGCTCATCCCTTGTGGCCAGAAGCTTCCTTGCAAGGCCGCGTATCCTGGAGACCTCCGATTTGGCCTTCCAAAGCTCCTTTGCATTGGCCAGGCCGTAGGCTTGTATCAGCTCCGGTTCGCCTTCGCGCCCCTTGAACATGTGCTTCGGAGTGCTGTACTTCATCCGACGCTTTTTTGGCTGTCCCATTTTCGGTTTTCAGTCTGCAGTCTTGTTATATCTCTTACATTAATCTATTTCTTTTTCTCGTCCTTGGCCGCTACCGCCTGGGCGCCAGCGATCTTTTTCTTCTGCACGCCGACGGCGACTCTTCCCCTTCCTGTTGAAGCAGTCCTCTGGCCCCTTACCTTCGCGCCCCTTGAGTGGCGAAGGCCCTTATACGACTTTATCTCGCCCATCAGGTCTATGTCGGACTTCTTGGCGAAAATAAGGTCGTTTGTGCTTAAGTGTAAACTCTTGCCGGTGTCCAGATCCTTTCTCCTGTTGAGCATCCAGTCTGGAACGCCAAGCGATGCGGGGTTGGTTATCGCCGTTTCTATCTTGTCGATCTCCGGGTCGCTTAGGTCCTGCATCCTCTTTTTCTTGTCAAGGCCAAGCTTTAATATGATGACATTGGCCATGTTGTTGCCAATTCCCTTTATCTCTGCAATGCCGGTGATGATCTTCATTGAGCCTTCGATGTCTGTCGCAAGTATCCTTACAACGCGCCCTGATCTCTTCTCCTTTAGGTCTGGCTTTCCCTTCTTCTGGACTTTCTTCTCTTCAGGTTTTTCCGCCTCTTCGATTTTTTCCTTAGCCATTTAAGGGGTGCGTTTTTTGCAAAATAAACATTACTATTTATTTGCGCTCTAAGACTCTCACTGAACCGTCCGGGTAGCCAACGAACACCTTCTCAGGCCGCCTTCGGGTAAAAAACCCGTTATCGACGACACCAGGTATTCTGTTTATGTCGACTTCAAGCCGATCAGGCTCGCCGACGGACAGAGAAATGTCAACCACGTAGTTAGAATTGTCGGTTATAAAAACCTTTCCCTCTGATTCGCGCCGCTTTACCAATCCAAACTCCTTCAGTTTTAGGACAGCTTCGCGGTAATAGTCGGGGTTTACCTCGACCGGCAATGGGAAGCTCCCTACCAGTTTCGGCATCATCTTGCTGGTGTCGGCAATGCAGCAGAAAAGCTTTGATGCGTTTGCGACTTTCTTCTCCCTTGTGTGCGCGCCGCCGCCGCCTTTGATCAGCCTGAAGTCCGAGTCTATCCTGTCAGCCCCATCTATATCGATATCCAGCTTGACCTCGTTCTCAAGGAAGTCGCTATAATGGATAAGCGGTATTTTTACAAGCTCTGCAAGTCTCTCGGTCTTCTTGGACGACGGGACGCCTTGAATATCAAGGCCTTCATTTTTTATCCTCTCGCCAAGCCGCTTTATCGCCCATTCAGCGGTCGAGCCCGTGCCCAGGCCGACTT
>CAYSUP010000113.1:0-3448 GCA_964434205.1 uncultured archaeon
CCGTAGCCCCAAATAAGACAGTGTGCTCTCCTGCAATGTCGCCTGCGCGAATCGCATGGATGCCTATTTCCCCGGCCTTCCGCTCGCCTACCATCCCCTGCCTGCCGTAGACAGCATCCTTGGTCAAATCCCTGCCAAGCTCTTTTTCCATTATCTTGGCCAGAGTCACGGCCGTCCCTGAAGGCGCATCCTTCTTCTTGTTGTGGTGCGCCTCGATTATCTCTATATCATAACCCTGTAAGGTCTTGGCCGCTTCGCCGGAGAGTTTGAAGAGGACATTCATCCCTATCGAGAAGTTTGAGGATATCATGCCGGCTACGCCTGCCTTCTTGATTGCCTCCTTTATCTGATTTAATTGGTCTTCTTTCAACCCGGTAGTGCCGACAACGACGCCAATCTTGTTGGCCGTAGCTGTCTTGACGTTAGATATGCATGCTTCCGGCGCTGTAAAGTCTACCAATAGCTGAGGCTTTTTTGACTTTAACTCTGAATCCAATTTGTCTGCAGCTGCAACAGCGACGCCAAGCTTGCCTATGCCAAGGACCTCGCCTATATCCCGGCCTATGTTGCCCACATCTATGGCCGAAACTACCTTTATCTCCTTGTCCTCTACTGCGCGCCTAATGACCTGCCCGCCCATCCGGCCGCAGGCCCCGCAAACAGCTATTGAGACCATGTCGACTATATTTATGTTATGGGAATAAAACTCACTCTGCAATCACTGCAAATATCTCGGTCTTGACCTGCTCGAAGGTTTCGGCGTTGAGCCTGCCGATTTTGTGCAACAGCAGGCCTCTCTCAAGGGTTCCTATCTTATCGCACCTGATTTTGCAGATTTGCTTGAGCTTGCCCTCTTCTAGCTTAGTGTCATCCAGCACAACAGAGTAATCGGTATGTCCCGTCTTGCTCGTTATAGGACTTGCCAGGACATCGCGCTGCGCAGAGTTATATCGAGAATTCGATAATATGAGTGCCGGCCGTACCTTACACTCAAGGCCGCTGGAGAAGGGGTATTGTGTGAGGTATATCTCCCTTTGCCTAATCCTTAAGGTAGCTTTCCCAGAGTTTGTCGTCTTCATCCTTCCAGACCTCTCCAAATATCCTTTCAGTGGCGGCTCTTAACTCAGGGAAATCCTCGACCATGGCCTCTATGCTTTCGGGTTTCTTCATTAAGATGTCTTCGTCCTTTTGAATAAGCAGTATTGTGGAGTTCCTCTTGAGGCCCAGACTATCTCGCATCTCCTTTGGGACGACTATCTGGCCTTTGCCAGTCATTTTAACTGTTCTTGCGTACATGGTGTGAAAAGTCACACTTTTTGAAGGATTGCACTTAAAAACTACAAAAGCTCCCTGATAAACTCCTTTAATGTCTTCACTCGATTCCCAAGATGCTCATTGACCTTCAAGAGCTCTTTATCTCCCGTTATGACATAACCCTGCGGGTTGTCCCTCAAAAAGATCTTTGCGAGGACAAATATCGGCCTGTCTGAAACGCTTTCAAACTCCTTTGCCTCTTTTGCATATTCCTTGTAATCCGGATCCTTCCTGAGCGTAACGTCAGAGACTACCTTGGCCTTGCTGCTTAAGAGAAAGTCTGATAATCTCTCGGGGCTCACGTTTATTGCAAGCGTGAGCTCTTCGACTGAGTAGTCACTGACAAAGATCTCTATCTCGCCGTTCTTGCACCACTCAAAAAGCAGCGCCTCAAGGCTGTTTTTCTGGTGGAAAGACGAGAAAAGGACGGCCGTATCTATCGCTACCTTACAGCAATTCCGGAAACCTTTCTTTGACAATCTCTTCACCTGCCCTTCTTTTCAGCTGCTTAAACTCGCTCAGTGTTATCCCCTTGGCCACAAGCGAGAGGTCGTCGGCCATCATCCTGCGAAGCGAGTCCCTTACGACTTCGCTTCTGCTGGTGTAAAGGCCGGACTGCTCCTTTAATCGCAGGTAGTCAAGCAGGTTTTGAGTCATTTCTACACTTATGTTCATGTTGGAGGTTATTAGCTTAGCAATAGCTGACTAATATAATGCAGTGGGGAATAAAAACTAAAAATCTAATCTAGACTTAAAAAAATCTGACTTAGACTAACTTAAGCTCCTGCAAGACCTTTCTTATCTTTTCCTTGTTCGCGTCGGTCGGCTCGACTAAAGGCAGCCTTGGTTTTCCTGCGGGCATCTTCATCATCTCCATGGCCGCCTTTATCGGCCCGGGATTTGATTCGACGAATATTACCTTGAACAGGTCATAGAGCTTGTAGTGGAGCTTCTTTGCTTCGGCCACTTCATCATCCATGTACCTGTGAACCATCTCAGAGACCATGCCTGGCGCGACATTGGACGCTACTGATATGACGCCTTTTGCACCAAGGCACATCATTGCAAATGTCCAGCTGTCTTCGCCTGAAAGAACTGTGAACTCGGGCGGCGCGTGCTTTAGGATCTTCATTATCTGCTCAAGGTCGCAGCTGGCCTCCTTTATCCCGATTATGTTCTTCACCTTGCTGAGCCTAAGCGTAGTCTCGGCATCAACGTTCTTGCCAGTCCTTCCCGGAACGTTATAAAGTATCTGGGGTATGTCAACGGCTTCTGCGATTGTCTTGAAGTGCTGGTACATTCCTTCAGGTGTCGGCTTGTTGTAATACGGTGAGACTAATAAGACTGCGTCGACTCCGGCCTCTTTTGCATACCTGGTATAATGGACTGCCTCGTCTGTGCTGTTTGAGCCTGTCCCGGCAATGACTTTTATCTTGCCCTTTGCAGCCTCGACTGCCATGTCGATTATGTGCTCGTGCTCTTTCTCTGTCACCGTAGGCGATTCGCCCGTAGTCCCCACGGGTATTATGCCGTCTATGCCTTCCTTTATCTGGAACTTTATGTTTTCCTTAAAGCCGGCTTCGTCTATGTCCCCGTTCTCGTCAAAGGGCGTGATAATCGCCGTATACGCGCCAGAGAAGTCCATTTTAAGGTAGTTTGGTTTAGTGAATTGTCTATGTTTGGTTTAAAAATTGTCTATGTTTGGTTTAGTGAATTGTCTATGTTTAAGGTAATATAAACTATTTACCTGCG
This sequence comes from uncultured archaeon, assembly GCA_964434205.1. GTDB lineage: Archaea > Altiarchaeota > Altiarchaeia > JAFGQM01 > JAFGQM01 > JBFYKJ01. Next base: position 3,067 of record CAYSUP010000113.1, read on the forward strand.
CTCATGGTGCTCGCGATGCTCGTGGCCGTCTTCCTTGCCAAAGTCAGGCACAAAGAGCCTGTGCTCCACTTCAGCTTCCTCGATCTCCTGCAGCACCCTCTCGGCGATAAGCTTCTCAAAATTGGAAAGCCCCTTGACCCTTTCATCAAGGTCCTTGAAGTTCTCGAATGGCTTGATGTCCCTCTCTTCGAGTATTTTGTACAGGTGCTTCTTGCCCACTTTAGGCAGGAGTTCCAGCTGGTGGTGCTTCAGGCTGATTGATGTGGCCCTGTTTATGAAATCGACAAACACCTTCTCGTTCTTCTTGACTATTTCCTCTATGATGTCAGGCACCTCGTTTCGGGCGGTTGCGGTGAGCTCGCTGTACCTGAGCCTCTTTTTG
>CAYSUP010000114.1:0-3430 GCA_964434205.1 uncultured archaeon
GCCTTTTTCTCAAGGCGCTTCCTTAGTTTTTCAGTCAGGGGGTAATCTGCCAGGTGAAGCGTTGTTATCGGCCTGACGGCGGTTATCTCAGTCCTTTCAGAGAAGGGGAACTTGGTTATAACAATCCTATAGGGGCCAAACTGTATCACGGTGCAGCCCTTGCGGTCTATCTCTATCATGCCGCGCTCTCGCTGGGCTTCTTCTATCAGCTCATCGATTATCTCGTCTATCTCCTCTTTTGACATGGGCTTCTCTGAAACCTTTGTCATCAGCCAATCGCCGGGTTTTCCCTTTTTGGCATAAGGCTCGACGGTTTCCTTGAGATGCACAGACATCGTCCTCTCATCGAAGAATTCCTCAAGCCTGAGCTTCTTTTTTCCTTCCAATACTATGGGCTCGAAATAGATGCACGGCAGGTCATAGACCTTCGCGACGCTGGCCTGCGTCTTGTCGGATGTGATAAGCGTTGCGCCGTGCTCTTTTGCAAGGTCGCGTATCATCTCGTCAAGGCGCCCTGCATGCGCCTTCTTGATGTCCTTTTCCTCGGCAGTCTCGCCTACAAATTTTAGGTTTATCTTGCCGCTCTTGTTCAGCACCTGGAGTTTTGTCAGCTCGTCAAGGCCCTCGCGGCCGATGCTCTTTCCCAAGTTGACCTGGTGCTCGAGCTCTTGCACAACGACATTGGGTATCAGGATCTCGACTTTTTTGCCTATATATTCCTCTGAGATCCTCCTGTCTATTATGACCGAAGTGTCTGCCAGGATTTTATTGCCGGCAGACTTGTTATTGGCGGATTTTTTCGCATTCATTTTTTCTGTTTATCGGGATATAACAGCTCTTCAAACGTGAACTCATTCTCCTTGGCTGCCTTCTTTACCCTGCTTTCTGCCTTTGTTTTTGACATCTCGACTTTCTTAATCGCTATGATATCGTCTAGGAGGAGCATTCCCACAAAGTCGCCCTCCTTTAAGTTCAGCTTCTGGCGAAAGGCCTTTGGTATGACCAATTGTCCCTTTGAGGAAAGGGTCGTCAGTTCGCGGTCAACAGTCTTGTCCATTAGAATCAGCGTCTTATTTTCTTACTTGAAAGAGAAAAAGATTGTTGCCTTTGTTTCTTTTGCAAAAAAATCAAAAACCCATAAAATAACCCTTTTTTAAAGCGATTTCTCTAACTAAACGAAGATGGTCGGTATTGTCGGCTATGGGGGTTATGTCCCTCGCTATAGAATAAAGACTGAAGAGATAGCCGCAGTCTGGAATGAGGAAGGCCACAAGATAAGCTCTGGCCTTATGGTAAAGGAAAAGTCCGTCCCGGGAATAGACGAGGATGCAGTGACTATGTCCGTGGAGGCAGCCAAGAACGCGATGCGCGTTGCCGGGCTTGAGCCTGCGAAGGTCGGCGCAGTCTATTTAGGCTCGGAGTCCCACCCTTATGCGGTCAAATCAAGCGCCGCGATAGTCGCAGAAGCACTTGGTATAACCCCGTATGTCATGTGTGCGGATTTGGAATTCGCCTGCAAGGCCGGCACTGCGGGCATGCAGATGTGCATGGGCCTTGTGAAAAGCGGGATGATAGATTATGGCATGGCGATAGGCTCGGACACCGCCCAGGGGCGGCCGAATGACGCTCTTGAGTACACTGCTGCGGCAGGCGGTGCTGCTTTTATAATAGGCAACAAAGACACTATTGCAGACATCAACGGCACCTGCACGTTCACCACTGACACGCCGGACTTCTGGCGAAGGGAAGGCGAAGATTTCCCAAAGCATGCAGGCAGGTTCACCGGCGAGCCCGCATATTTTAAGCACACTTCAGGCTCAATCAAAAGGCTCCTTGAGCTGATGGGCACAAAGACCGATGATTATGATTATTTTGTGCCGCACCAGCCGAACGGCAAGTTCCCGCTGAAGCTCGCAAAGGATTTCGGGATACCGCAGGAGAAAGTCCTGCCAAGCCTGCTTGTGACCGAGATCGGCAACACTTACTCGGGTGCAAGCCCCCTCGGCCTTGTTGCAGTCCTTGACAGGGCAAAGCCCGGCGACAGGATACTGATGGTCTCTTACGGGAGCGGGTCTGGGAGCGACGCTTTTGATATCACGGTAACAAAGAACATTGAGAAAGCCCATAAGAAGATAGTGCCGATAAGGAGATATATTGACAGAAAAGAGTATATCACCTACGGCATTTACGCTAAATTCAAGAGGAAGATAAAGGGAATTTAAAAGACAAGACTCAAAATCGCAAGAAAAATCAAGATAACACAATAATCCACAATACAATGACTGGAGTATCCATTATCGGCGTCGGGATGACGGAATTCGGCGAGCGCTGGGACAAGGGCCTGCGCGACCTGATGGTGGAGGCAGGGACAAAGGCCATAATAGATGCAAAGATAGACGGCCCGGACATAGATGCAGTATACGGCGGTTGCATGAGCGCCGGCAGATTGACAGGCCAAGAGCACATAGGCGCGCTTATTGCAGACCAGAGCGGACTTACACCGATACCTGCTACGCGCGTCGAAGCTGCGTGCTCTTCGGGCGGCCTTGCGCTGAGGTCAGCGATTCTTAGCATACTTTCAGGCGAGCACGATGTCGTGATAGCCGGCGGCGTTGAGAAGATGTCTGATGTTGGCGTCTCACAAGTCACTACTACGCTAGGCGGGGCTGCAGACCTTGAGTGGGAAAGTTCCCTTGGCGCGACATTCCCGGCTATCTATGCGCTTATTGCAAGGCGGCACATGCACGAGTACGGCACGACAGAGGAGCAGATGGCAGCCGTTGCCGTGAAGAACCATGAAAACGGCTCATTGAACCCTTATGCGCAATACCAATACAAGGTCACGCTAAAGCAGGTGATGGAATCTGCGCCTATCGCAGAGCCGCTAAAGCTTTTGGACTGCTCTCCGGTCACAGACGGTGCTGCAGCAGTGATACTTGCGCGCGACGATGTTGCAAGGAAATACTGCGACACGCCGATAAAGATAAGGGCCACTGCGCAGGCATCAGACGCTCTCTCGCTTCACGACAGGGCCTCGCTTACTGAGCTCTTGGCAACAAAATATGCTGCCAAACACGCATTTGAAAGGGCCAAGATGACGCCAAAGGACATAGATGTCGCTGAGGTGCATGACTGTTTCACAATAGGTGAGATACTTGCGATAGAGGATTTGGGCTTCTTTAAGAAAGGTGAGGGCGGTAAGGCAACTGAGGATGGCCTGACAAAGAGGGGCGCAAAGATTGCTATTAATACGTCAGGGGGGTTGAAGGCATGCGGCCACCCTGTTGGAGCGACCGGGATTAAACAAGCTGTGGAGATTGCATGGCAGCTTAGGGGCGAAGCTGGAAAGAGGCAAGTGGACTGCGACGTCGGGCTGACGCATAATGTTGGAGGCAGCGGGGCCACTGCAGTGATACACATTCTTTCCAAA
>CAYSUP010000115.1:0-3425 GCA_964434205.1 uncultured archaeon
GTCTTGAGCCTCCCTGCCGCAGATACCCCGGCATTCATGCCGGGGAGTATGTCATTTTAAGGTTTTTCTAGTTTTAATTGACATATTTTAAACATATCTCTATAAAAACGAAAGGTTTTTAAAGGTTTAACTATTAAATTAGTATAAAATTAAACAATCATTCAAAATGGAAAGCATAAACAGGGAAAAAGAGGCGGTCTTGGAAAAAGCCAAGAAAGACGGGGTGAAGTTCGTGGATTTGCAGTTCACGGACCTCTTTGGTACGGTGAAGAGTGTGACTATTCCGGTGGAATTCCTGGGTGAGTCGCTTGAGAAAGGGACGTGGTTTGACGGGTCTTCGATAGAGGGGTTCACCAGGATCTGCGAGTCAGACATGTACCTCATGCCGGACCCTGCAACCTATAATGTGATACCTTGGCGCGTTCTTGAATCCGGCAGCACAGCAAGGATGATGTGCGATGTCTACATGCCCGATGGGAAACCCTTTGAAGGCGACCCCAGGTATATCTTAAAGACGGCAGTTGCCGAAGCAGAAGAGATGGGGTTTGTGTATAACACCGGCCCGGAGTTTGAGTTCTTCCTATTTAAGAACGATAATGAGTGCGCAAAGCCGGTTCCGCATGACAATGGCGGATATTTTGACCTTTCAATGGATCTGGCTTATGGTGTCAGGCGTGACATGGTCCTTGCTATCGAGCGGTTAGGATTACAAGTAGAGATGAGCCATCACGAGGTGGCCGACGGACAGCATGAGATAGACTTCAAGTATGGCAGCGCTCTCAAGACGGCTGACCACGCAGTCACGCTGAAGTATGCATTCAAGGCAATAGCGAACATGCACGGGTTGCATGCGTCCTTTATGCCAAAGCCGATCTTCGGCATCAACGGCAGCGGGATGCACGTGCACCAGAGCTTGTTTGACAAAAAGGGCAACACGCTCTTTTTTGATGCAAATGATCCATATAAGATATCGGCGACAGCAAAGAGCTTCATCGCCGGCCAGCTTGAGCACGTCAGGTCGATGTCAGCGATCCTCGCTCCGACTGTCAATTCCTACAAGAGGCTTGTACCAGGATACGAGGCACCTGTATACATCTGTTGGGGCCAAAAGAACCGGAGCGCACTTATCAGAGTGCCAAGATATTCGCCCGGCAGGGAAAAGGCAACAAGGTGCGAGTTGAGGTGCCCGGATCCTTCGTGCAATCCATACCTGGCTTTCGCAGTGATGCTGAAGGCGGGCCTTGATGGTGTCAAGAGGAAGCTAAAGCCCCCTGAGCCGGTCAATGAAGATGTCTATGAGTTCAATGAAGCGGACCTGCAGAAGCACGGCATCAAGACCTTGCCGGGTTCACTGGGCGAAGCCATTGATGAAATGAAAAAGGACAAGCTCATAAAAGAGGCTCTAGGCCATCACGCATATGACCAGTTCATCCAGAACAAGACTGCAGAGTGGGATGAATACCGCATTGCGGTTACTGATTGGGAGATAGACAGATATCTGGAGGTTCTATAATCTCCAGCCTTTTCTTTTCTTTTTTTATTTTACTTTCTTTTTCTATTTTCTTGCCCCTCGCATCACTCATCACAACCCGGGCAGTCCATGAGTTCCCAATTCTCCTGCGAGGGTGGGTTCTCATAAGTGTCAGTGCCGTAGATATCGCCGCGGTCGTTTATCCAATAATACTTGGATCCGCTGTCGACAACGAACATGTCCTCGGTGCTAGGGTCATAGACCTCTTCTATGCCCAGAATCGCACGGCTCCAGTCATCGTTGATGCGGTCCATGGTCTCGCTCCTGTACTCAAATGTCGATGCGATAGTCTCGGATATCGATTCTTGGGTGTTTGAAATGATGCCCAGCCTCTTGTTCATCTCCTGCGCCTCTCGTTTTGCCCACTCTGCGTCGACCTTTAGCGTCTCTGCCGACTTGAGGACTAAATATTCCGTTTCATTGAAAAGACCTTCGGGGGAATAATAGCCAAACATGGACGAGACCCATATCCCCATCCCGTTCATTTCAACAAGATAATTATAGGCAATTAACTTGTTCCTTAATTCGTAGGGGCCGGGATTAGCTATGTAAGTCATCTCCGCCGCCGACTGTCGGGTGATCAGCGGCCCGGGGTTGCCGTTTATCAGGTCCGGGCGGTCGATGACTTCCACCACTTGCGTCTCAACGTTCAGCTGCCCGATATACTCCCCGAGATAATCCCGCGCGTTCGTGTATCTTTTAACCAGCATAGGCATGGCTATGCCCCCTGAAGCATCATAATAAGTGCCTTCTGTAAAGCCGGCGAAGTCCAAGACCCCATTTGGTATCGTATACGCTGCGACTGGGCTTACAAAGATGAACCCCTGGTTGTTCTGGGAGTAGGCGGCAACCATAACGCCTGCGTCGATGTACGGCCTGATGAGACCTGAACCGTTCAAAACCTGCCAGCCGCCCGGGATCTTTATCGTGAATGCCCCTTCATTTTGGTCTTGGAAAGTGTAGAACGAAACCTTGTCATCATATTCCTTAAACCTTGGTGAACTCGGTTGAGCATTTCCGTTCTGGACGCCTGACTGACCTGGACTCTGGGCGCTCTGCTGCTGATCGATTGTTATGGGGATGTTCCCCGTGTTAAGATTGCCTGATGAACTTAAGGGGTTGCCAGAGTCTATGTTTTGCGGCGGTTGAGCAACCATTACGACAATCGCTATGCCAAGTATTAGAACAATAGCCAAGAGTGCGATTATTACTAGAACCTTTTGGTCCACATCTTAGTAATAGAGTTGTCAAGATAAACTTAACTCTTCTTTGTCTCTCTTTTTATGCCCCATATAATTGGCTCTCTTTTATACACGCCCTAACTGGCTCTCTTTTATACCCTCTTAATTGGCTCTCTTTTATACTCCCCTAAACACTATCTTTTTTATCCCTTTCTTAGCAAATAGAGCCACCTTTCTACTAATTATACTATAAATACCATAATGGCAAAAGCCGGCGCTCCGCCAAAGTTCAAGGAAGCCCATGTGAACTGGGTCTTTTGGAAGATCGCAAGCAGGCAGCCGATGGGCCGAAAGATGCTTGTGGAAGAGACTGGCCTTGGCGAGGGAAGCCTGAGGACAATCCTTGAAAAGCTCGAGGAGTACGGGCTTGTGGACTCAAACAAGATAGGACGGACGCTTACTGATGACGGCACAAAAGCCATAAACAAGATAAGGCAGATCGTCCGCGTCGAAGAGGCCGGCCCGATGGCGATGACTATCAGGAAATTCAACTGCCTCGTACTTGTGAAAGGCGCGGGCAGAAAGGTCCGTTCGGGGATGGAGCAGAGGGATGCTGCGATAAAAGCCGGCCGCAGCGGCGCAACGACGCTTGTCATAGTGAAAGGTAAGCTCACTATGCCCGGCTTTTATAAGGGCCTTAACATGGACAAGGA
>CAYSUP010000116.1:0-3384 GCA_964434205.1 uncultured archaeon
TATGACTTAATCAGTAAGCCTTAAACAGTAAATCTTCTAAAAAGTCAAAAAACCAAAAGGTGAAACAAAATGGGAATAATGTCTTTATTTACTAATCCGGCAAATGCGATACTAGAAGCAAAGAAGACAAGGAGTATGGGGAGCACTATGCTTGTGCTGCTTATCTCGGCACTCCTCCTGGCCATATTAGTCGGGATAGTGACGGCTTTGACTACCCGATCGTCATACACCTACGGCTATTATAGCGGCTATGGGGGCAACAGCCTGAACACCGCTGCAGTGGGGATAGTGGTGATAGGGGCGTTTACAACCTTTATGGCAGTCTTCCTCGGCGGCCTTTTTGCAGGCTATCTCATAAGCGTTGCAATGAGGACCCTTGGCGGGACCGGGGGCTTTTTTGAGGGGCTGACAACCATTGCTTACGCACTTTATGTGCCGAGCATTGCCCTCTTCATAATGGGCCTTCTTGCGGCCGGCGCAGCGATGGTTGGGGGCATGGGCGTTGTCATGATAATGGTCGGGATGGTGGTCCTTATGTGGGGCGTGATCCTTGGCATAGCTACGTTCTACCGCTCGCTAAAGGAGCTCTTCTCAACAGACATGGTTACTGCGCTCGTCGGCGGGACTATAATGTCCGCGCCTGCAGGGATAATGGTCTGGGCTGTCATGACCATGATGCCATACATGATGAGGCCCATATACACAATGGGGATGGGCTATTATTAAGGAAGCTCTTTTGCCGCGTTCTTTATTTCTTTTTTTTCTCTGCGCCCTTACCTTTGGGTTTCCCTGACGAAATTGCGGAGGATCTTTAGCCCGGCTTCCCCCGAGCGTTCCGGGTGGAACTGGCAGGCATAGACGTTGCCTTTCTGTACTGCGGCCGAGAAGTCAATGCCGTAGGTGCATATGCCGATAGTTTCCTTTATCACCGGGCCGTAATAGGAGTGGACAAAGTAGAAGTCCCCATTGTCTTTTATGCCCTCAAAAAGAGGACTGCAGACCGAAGACTGAGAACTGGTTGCCTCTTGGGCAACCTGGTTCCAGCCCATGTGCGGGACCTTGCTGGCATCATCCTTAAATCTTTTGCATTTTCCCTCCAAAACGCCGAGCCCTTTAACACCGGGGGCTTCTTCGCTGCCTTCAAATAAAACCTGCAGGCCTAGGCACAACCCAAGGAAAGGGGTGCCGGAGTCTATCGCCTCCATCAGGTCTTGCCTCATCGGCTCAAGCTTTTTCATCGCATCGCCGAAATGGCCGACGCCCGGGAGGATTATCGCTTCGGGGTCCTTCAGCTTTGCCGTAACCTTTGCATCTGCACCCACTTTCTTCAGCGCGTTCTCAATGCTTCGGAGGTTGCCGGCCCCGTAGTCGATTATCGATATCATTCTGTTTTGCACGCCTTTTGAAGCTATTTGGCGTTGCTTGAACCCTGGCAAGCCCGTTTCAGGCGCTACGAATATGCCCGGGATATTATGAATCTATTTATAGATAAAACAATAATAATCCCGTGGACCTAAAAAGCGAGTTCTCTTCTGACACAAAGCTGGTAGAGGCCCTTATAAACAGGTACCTGGACAGGGACCTAAACGAGCTATATGAGCCCCTGCAGGACCTCATCTCCCGCGGCGGAAAGCGCCTCAGGCCTGCTCTTTGCATGATCTCCTGCGAGGCTGTCGGCGGCAAGAGAAAAGATGCCCTGAAGACAGCTGCGGCAATAGAGATGATACATAACTTCACGCTCATACATGATGACATAGCAGACAAGAGCGAGCTTCGCCGCGGAAAGCCCTGCCTTCACCACAAGTACGGCCTCGGCCTTGCCATAAACGCCGGCGACGGCATGTTCTCGGTCGCCTACAAAGCGCTTGTTGGGGCTGCTGCGCCGCTTGACTGGAAGAGGGGCATACGCATCCTTGACCTCATGGCCGACCGCGTCCTTGAGATATGCGAGGGCCAGTCGATGGACATCGCATGGGTCGAGAGGAAGAGATGGGACTTGACTGAGAAGAACTACTTTGATATGATAAGGCGAAAGACAGGGGCCCTTATGTCCGCGGCCTGCGAGGCCGGCGCAATAATCGGCAATGCCTCTGAAAAGGAGATAAAGGTTCTGAGGGACTTTGGCATGAGCGTTGGCATAGGTTTTCAGATCCAGGATGACGTGCTCAACCTGAAGGCCGATGTCAAGAAATACGGGAAGGAGATTGGCGGGGACATAAACGAGGGCAAGAGGACTCTTATAATAATCTACACACTGTCCGCCTGCACGCCAAGGGAAAAGGAGATGCTCACAAAGATCCTTGACAAAGAGCGCAACTCGCAGGACGAGATAAAGAGCGCCATAGAGATAATAAACAAGTACGGCTCGATCGAAAGGGCTGTGGACACTGCAAAAAAGCTCGTTGACGAAAGCAAGAAGGGCCTAAAGGCACTTCCGGATTCAAAGGCAAAAGAGATGCTCTTGTCCTTGGCCGACTACTTCACAGTAAGGGATCTGTAAAAAGAAGCTTCAAAAATAGAAAAGCAAGGAGTCCCTTAGGACCCCTCTACTTCTTTGGTAGTCATGAACTTGACGCCAGTTGCCTCGCATGCCTTCTGCAATGAGACATCGTCAGTTATGACTACTCCCTTGCTTGACTTGGCCAGGATTATGACTTCAGCGTCCTGGAGGCTTATTGCCATCTCCTTAGCTAGCTTCTTGGCTGCTGCGCGGTCCTTGTCCTTTAGAGTTGCAGGCTTGGCCTTGCCCTCAAGCTCCTGCGGGACTATGCCCAGCATGAATACCTTTTCATCCTTGGCAAACTCCTGAAGCTTGTCCATCTTGCCTGAAGCCTTTAAGTCCTCAAAGGCATCCTTTGTCAGGATATACCTCTTGCCCTTCCACAATAGGAAGAGTATAAAGATGCCGGCTAAAGCCAACAAAGCAAGCCACCATGGCGGTGTTGCGCCGGGAACTGCACCTGTCGGTGTCGTTACTAGTGTTTCAATCGGTGGCTGCGCAGAAGCTACCAGCGGCTGCTCTTCAAGGCTTCCAGGCTGCTCGGGTGGAGGCAAAAGCTCAGGCGGTGGAATGAATTCCAGTGGTGTGCCGCCCGGCGGTGTTCTGAAATCGTAACCCCGTAGTTCTCCGCCACCATCGCATGCCTCAGCCACTCCATTGCAATCCTCATCGACTCCGTTGCCGCAGATTTCTGCTGAGGGCAAGACTTGGCCTATACAAGTACCCCATGTACCGTCCTCACAAGCTTGAGTGCCAGGCACGCAAGCGCCTTCATCAGTGCCGCAGGCTCTTGTTTCTTCCAAGAGACATTCACAACCCTCGTCCGTTGTGCCGTCGCAATCGTTGTCAAGGTTGTCGTAGCAAACTTCACTAGTGGGGATGAC
>CAYSUP010000117.1:0-3381 GCA_964434205.1 uncultured archaeon
CCTCTGGCTGGCGGCCGAAGGTATGGGGGCATTTCCCGCTAATATATTGATTTCCGGAGGAACCTCTTCGGGAAAGACAACTTTCCTCAACTGCCTTGCCATGTTCATACGGCCGACAGAGCGTGTCATAACTATTGAAGACACTGCCGAGCTCAAGTTGCCCCTAAAGCACTGGGTTAGGATGGAGACCCGCCCGCCGAGCATTGAAGGCACAGCTGAGATAACCATGGACATCCTTCTGAAGAACTCATTGAGGATGAGGCCCGACAGGATCGTAGTAGGTGAAGTCAGGCACAGCGAAGCCTTTACCTTATTCACCGCCATGAACACGGGTCACCAGGGCTCCATGGGCACCATACACGCCAACAGCAGCAACGAGACTCTAGTCAGGCTCATGTCGCCGCCGATGAGCGTTCCCGAGCAGATGGCCACGGCTTTGGACCTGGTCGTAGTCCTTAACAGGATAAACGTGCCCAAGGTCGGCCTTAAGAGAAGGATAACCGAAATAGCCGAAGTGACGGGGGTTGAAAAGCCCGAGCTTCACATCATCTACCAATGGAACGCCGAGACTGACAAAGTCGAGATGGTGGACAGGAACTCATTAGTCCTGAAAAAGATACAGAAGTTCTCCGGCATGTCCATAAAGAGCCTTGAAGATGAGATGAAAACACGAAAGGACTTGCTTGAGGCGGCTGTAAACAAAGACGTTTCGTCAATAGAAGCCTTTTCATTCCTGCTCCGGAAATATTATGAGGCAAAAAACGCCACCGAACCCAAAAAGACCTAAAAAGTCTCAAGAAACAACGGCTAACTATGGCTGACGAGAAAAAAGTAAGGGATTTGAAAGACCTGAAGTCTTGGGAAGATGACCTATCCAAACTCAGCTCAGGCTCAAATAGCGGGGGCATCAACAGGTCCCCAAGGCCCATAACCCGCCAATCCTCGCAAGATGCCTCTAAAGTCAGCGACCAGGTTGAGAACGAATGGGAACTCAAAATACGTGAAGCAAAGAAAACAGATACCTCAATAATGAAGCCCTATTCCAAAGAGCCCGAAAAATTTGGCTCAATAGACGAGGTATACGAGAAATTAAAGAAGGATGACAGCACAAAACCCGTCTCAAAGGGCAAGATAGGTGAAAAGAGGCTTGATAAGATCGGGGGGACCATACTGGGCGAGGTTCCCGAAGTCAGAGAACGTGATTTGACCGGCCAAGGCATATCCGGCATATATTCAATACAGTCATTGGGAAGCTTTCCGCCCTTCAACATAGTCTCCAAGTTCCTCTACAACATAAGCCAGAAATCCCTCGAGCGAGATCTTGAGACAGCCAAGATACCGCTTTACCCTGATGAATATGCGAATTTTGCAGTTGCGATAGGCTTGATATTCGGCTTATTGATCTTATTCATAGGTTTTTTCTTGACGGGGTTTGATCTCTCGTTATTCAACCTGCTCATCATGCTGCTGCTTTTCATAGGTTCAGTATTCATGGTCTCGCTACTTGTCGTAAATCTGCCTTCCATACAGGTGAAGTCGGGGTCCTCCGATGTTGACAAGCAGCTTCCCTTCGCCCTCAGGCACATGTCCGCCCTACTCAGCGCTGGAATAAGCATTTTCGACTCAATAGTCTCTGTTTCAAAAACTGACTATGGCCATCTTGCATCAGAGCTTGATAAGGTCGTCTGGGATGTCAAGTCCGGTGAGAACCTCTCGGATGCCCTTGAGGAAGCATCGCACAGGATAGGCTCCCAGTCTTTCATGAGGGTTGCGATCCACGTGAGGCGTGCATTGCAGATGGGCGGGGACATAGCAAAGATAATAAGCCAGATAGCTGATGACCTGAGCTTTGAGATGAGGATGAAGGTCTCGGACTTTGTCGAGAAACTGAACGCATTTGCAATCGTATACATAATCGGCGGCATTGTCGGGCCAGTGGTCATATCGGTATTCGCTGTCGTGGGCTCTGCGGGCTCGTTTAAACAGCAGGGAATGGCAAGCGGCATAGACCAGTTTTCACTGCTGTTTTTGATGGTGCTGGTATTCCCCCTAATGATGGCTTTGATAGCCTACATCGTGCACGTCATGGAGCCAAAAGTGTAAAAAACAGAAATGGCAAAAAAACAAAGACCAAGGAACCAGGGAACCGGCTATTACCGCTATCTTGAGACAAGCAACATAAAGGTTGCCCCCGTCATATGGTTTTCGATAGCAATAGTAATAGCGCTCGCCCTAGGCATAACGCTTCTTTTGGCGTTGCCAGACCGGCCGACCATTTCCATAATGACGTTGATTGTGGTCCCAGTGATGATAATAGGATTCCCGATGTTGATGAAAGAGCGAAGGGATACCAAAATAGAGACGGCCATTTCAGATGTCTTTGAAGAACTGGCCACATCCTTAAGGGCAGGGGCTACGATAGAACAGGCCTTATTAGACCTTACCAAGATACAAAAAGGTCCGCTGATTGATGAGTTAAAGATAGCGCTCAATGACATGGAAGGCGGCTTTAGCTTTGAAGAGGCACTGCAAAACATCATAGACCGCGCAGATGTCCTCATACTGCGGAGGATACTAAAGATAGTTATAGACGGGCGAAAGGCAGGCGGTGAGCTTGCCGACATACTTGACGCAGTTGCCGGTGATGCAAGGGATATGTCAAGGCTCCAAAGGGAGCGGGCCAGCAAGACTCTTATGTACGTGATATTCCTTTTCGCCGCAGGCGGGGTTGTCGCACCACTGATCTTTGGCTTTGTCACCCAGATCGGCAACGTAATAGTGAATGTCGGCTCCACAGGACCCACAGTGCATAGCTCGCTTGAGATAGACGTATTTGGGACTTACTTAAGCATACTTTGGATCTATCTGATAATCGAATGTGCCATATCAGGGATAATGATGTCGTTTGTCCGCGGAGTCCACATATGGAAGGGACTTTTGTTTTATTCCCTCACAATGATGCTCACCTCAACAATAGTCTTTGAAGTCGCAAAGGTGGTTGCAGATTCGATGCTGGCGGGTTCCACTGCGGCTGCCGCTGTTGGCTAAGTTTAAACCGCAAAATAAGGCATACCCAACGGCAGATATTTTGCGGCTCAGGCAAAGCAAGGGCTTCAGCTTCGCTGAAGCCATGCGCAAGGTTCGGTTTGCCCGAACCTCGCGTCTATGCCTTCAGGAAGCTGACTTTGCCTTTAGACCGCAAAATAAAGTATACCCACAGCAGATATTTTGCGGGTCAGGCAAAGTCTATGCCTTCAGGAAGCTGACTTTGCCTTTTTAATTCTGAGAGACAAAATAAGCCGCCAAATATGCACTATTTGGGATCTTGGGCTCATGGTCTAGTCCGGCTATGACGTCCGCTTGACGTGCGGGAGATCGCCG
>CAYSUP010000118.1:0-3304 GCA_964434205.1 uncultured archaeon
GACAGATCCTATCGATGGCTTCGTCCTTCAACCAGTCGACAAAACCGGCAAGGTTGAACCGGTCCCGCGAGACGCTGCCTACGCGAAGGGTCCTTGTCATGTCGCTGTGGTAGCCCTCGACGACAGCGCCAAAATCGAGTATGAGCAGATCGCCGCTTCTTATTTTCCGGCCAGTGACTGGCGCATGGGGATAAGCAGAATTCGGTCCACTCATGCAGAGCATGCCCCCGCCAAATGGCGGCACCTCGGAGCCGCGCTTGCGTATCTCGTATTCGATAAGACCGGCCAGCTCAAACTCGTTCATGCCCTCAACCTTAGACTCGTCAAGGGTCTGCATGACCTTAGATGCTATCCTGCCCGCCCTAGACAGCAGCTTAAGCTCTTCTTTGGACTTGATCGTCCTCAGCTCTTCGCAGAGGCCCGACGGACTGACAAGCTTTCTGAATTTTAGCGGGAACTCCTTGTAGTCTTGCAGCGTGACCTCGTCTATGCCGACTTTCTTGAATCTCTTTGACAGGATGAATTTCATCACAGCATCTTTCTTTGAAGCAACCGGTGTGACGGGCGATTTCCCGGAAAGGCCGTTGTATACTGGATTTAACCAGAACTTAAAGCCGCTTTTCCAGATAAGCAGCCGGCCGCTTTCAACCCCGGTGAAATAACGCAGGTTCTTGTCTTTTGTTGCAAGGAGGGCATCAAGCTGGCCTAGGTTCTTTTGTGCCTTGCAAACACGCTCCCTGTATTCCGACTTGGTGATCATTGCGCTATTTATTATCTTGATTCGTTAAAAACTGGTATGGTTAGGAGAGGCTGCAGAATCAAGCCCAGAAAAAAGCGGATAGGGGACGAGATCTTGGCGCCATTATCTCGAACGCCTGTGGCAATTGTCCCTAAGGGTGAAAAGCCGTGGAATGTAAAGGCCAGGTTGCGGGCATTGAAAAAACCCGGTTGGTCAAGGCTTGAATGATGGTGTAGTACCTAACTATTTGAACTCGTTTTAATGTGAATTTGATGTGAATTTAATGTGAATTTGGTGTGAATTTAGTGGTGTAGTACCTAACTATTGTTAGTGTAGTACCTAACTATTTATATTCTCTAACCTTCAAGAGTACCATGCACCTTGTCAAAAAGAAGATCAAAGGCAATGTCTATTTGTATATGTACGAGTCGTATAGGGAAAACGGCAAGGTCAAGAAAAGGTTTGTCAGTTATGTGGGGCCGGAAAACGTCATACAAAGCTAAGTCAGCGTCCCATACTCCTTTCGTATGGCGACCCTCATCTCCTTTTGCCTCTTGATTATCTCCGCCAAGTCGGATTTTCGCACCTCGTCGTATGACGGGAGCGGGATCCGGCTCCTCTTGAAATAAGTTGCAATTTCCGGGGAAAGGAGCTTGAATTTGTTTTGCACCTGGCCCCATGCAGTTAAGAAACCCTCTATGTCGCCGGCATCGGCCAGCGGCTTTAACGCCATAAGGCTCATCGAGCTTACGGCGATACTTGCCTTGGGCGCGCTATACCTGTTCCCATTGAATGATATTGCCAAACCCTTGCCTTTTTTGACGCCTTCAAGCATGTTTATGTCGGTTATCGAGTCGCCCACAACCATAAACTCGCTCAGTTTGGCGCCACGCTTCTTGGCCACTTGCTCCACGACATCAAGCTTCCTTTGCCCGCCGCACACCTTTGTCTTGAGGTAATCCTTGGGCATTGACTTCCAAAACAGCTTATCCAGTTCTTTCTTGACAATCTTAATGTCGTTCCCGCTATTTTTGTACTTCTCAAAAATCCTTAGAAGATCCTCAAGGTACGGGAAACCCGCGTACTTTGGCAGCTCGGTGCAGTTGACGTTTTCCTTCTTGATGCCGAGCTTCTTTGCAATGGTATAAGCGTGCTGCTGATAAGATGTGGATGCGACATAAACATCATCCATGTCAAGCTTGCCCATCAAATCCTTTGCGCCCGGTGTAAGCGTTGCGGTCTCAGAGATTGCGATTAGCTCCTGATCGGTCAAGTTTGTTGAGATTATTGGCGCGATAAGCCGGAGAGTGTCACCGGGATTGTAACCGGGATGCTTTTCAATGGTCAGCTCGTCGTCATAAAGGCTCAGCATCTGGAAGAGTTCAAAGAAATCGGACCTCCCAATCTTTTGGCCTATGATGCGCATGGCTTCTGCAGCGTGGTCCATGGGGCTTAAGGGGCCCTCAAGGTCGAAGACAAAAATCATCGTTTAGTTATAAGTTCAAAGCTTTAATAGCTTTTCAAGCGGTATTGGGACGCATTAGGTGCAAACAGGCGCAATTAGGCCAAGTAAAAATTTTTTTGATGGGTATTCAGATCAAATCTTTCAGATAGATGTGGTACTTGCCCAGTTTTCCCCCATAGTTCCCGGCTGAAATAAGCTTCACGCCCTTCACCTTAGCTGCAGCATGCATACAAGATTTCATAGCTTCTTTCACAGCCTCAAGGTCAACGCCATCGATGACAATCTCGGGTATTGATTTTATGCCTGCGGGGACTTTACAATCCTGTATTGCTCCGGCAAGTGTCGGGCAGTAGGGATGGTTGGTCGTCGGACCTATGTCGGGGTATCTGCCGCCGACCTTAGAACCGGCAGAACATATGTCAAAAGAAGCTATGGTGCCTTCAACCTTTTTCATAGCATCCAGAGCCTTCTCGCCGGCCTTTAGCGCAGCATCCTCGCTCTCGCAGAAGAACCAGACATTCCCGCCCATTACGCCTTTTTTTATCGACAGGTTCTTTTCAATCAAAAATTCGCCCATCATAAGAGGAACGTTTATCATCTCGCGACCGAACCTTTTCTCCACAGTCTCATAGCCGTCGCCGCAATGACCTACCTTGTTCATCATGTCCAGAGTCTCGAGTCCAGGGTCTTGTAGAGCATTAAACACGCGAGTCGTAGGTACAACAAGTATGCCTTGCCGTATCCGCTTACCAAGCTGAATCTCCAGGTTCTCCCTGGCGTTCTTCATGTAGTTGACCCAAATCTGGATTATTGCGCCCGGCCTCTTGTCCGGGGTCTCAGAGGGCTTGAGGATTTTCTCGACAGCCCCTTCTGCTTCATTGAATACGGTACTCGGCAGCGCGGTGGCCGAGTTAACGGCCTTCATAAGGAGCTTCTCGTTCTTGGCGGTAACAATCATGCGCGAAAGAAGCCCGTCAAACGCCTCGCAGTAGGTGTCTTCTACGGGCACACCCGTTATGTCCATGTAAAGATTACCGGAGAAGAGATAAAAGAATGCTTTATGCATTCCCAAAATCGAGTCGAGAAATTCTGGAAGCCCT
>CAYSUP010000119.1:0-3249 GCA_964434205.1 uncultured archaeon
GGGATAACCAACCTGCGAACACTAGTCATGACAGGCTTTGGCGGCCACATGTACAAGTTCGTCCCGACCTTTGAGGTGTTCATAGATTTGCCGCATGACAAAAAGGGAGTGCACATGTCCCGCTTAGTGGAATCCATAAGCGAGGCGGTCAACAACGAAGCGGCCTACAAGCACGAGACGTTTGAAAACCTGGAGAGGGACATAATCGAGCAGATATGGGGGAAGCACCATTTCACACGCGCGGAAGTCGGCCTCAAAACCGCACTTGTCGTTGAAAAAAAGACGCCTGTCTCAAAAAGGACGACTATGGAGACCCATGATGTCTTTGTCAAAGTTGTTTGTGAGAACAAAGAGTACATCAAGATCCTAAAGGTCTCAGTCATAGGGAATACCGCCTGCCCGCACTCCAAAGAAAACACAGACCACCCGCACATACAGCGCGCAGTCGGCGAACTGGAAGTCGAGTGCGGATTTGACTATGCGATTAACCTCAACGACATGATAACATGCGTGGAAGGGGCATTCTCATGCCCGGTCTACACATTAGTAAAAACAGATGACGAGAATTCAATGGTCGACAGGATTTATGACAACCCGAAATTTGTTGAAGACGTGACCCGCGGGATACTTGATGCGACCAAGAAGAAGTTCAAGGGGTGCAAGATAAGGGCAAAGACGGTTTCCCATGAGAGCATACACAGGCATGATGTGTTGGCTGAGGGGAGCGCTTAGTCAGGCATATGCCAAGTATGTAGCAGCTACCGGGAGTAAGCCTGATTTATATCCGCAAAAACTTAATCTTCCCTAATATGGACTCTAAGATTCTTGTCGGCCTTATGGTGTTGGCCATGGCAATCGGCGCTTGCGCCGAGAATGAAGTGAATTTGAGCGTGGATAGCGTGATAGTCTACCCGCAATCCGTCGCTCTCGTATATGCGAGCGGTACCGAGCCTGTCGGTGGCAGCTTCATGGCAAGGATAAATCCGTCTGCGTATGTGGATTCAATACGCGTCACCGGTGCGTCAGAACTCTCGATATCTGCAGCCAGCGTTCCGCAGCCTTATTACAGCAGTTACTCCGGCATTGCCTTGAAAGACCCGGTTAGGCAGCTCCTGGACCAGATGATAGGTAAGGTCGTCAAATTGGGTAATGTAAAGGGCACGCTCACATGGATGAGCGACAGCTGGCTTGGAATCACGAATGCTACTGCTTTCACAGCCATGCCGATAAATAGCGTGGGTTCGATAGAGAGCACAACGCCGCTTGCAAAGCCGAATGATACCATTGCCCCCGATTCCAAGACTAACATCACTTGGCTTAGTGGCGGTGGCAACAATGTCAAGGTCAGTTACCTGGCGAGCGGATTCTCGTGGACCCCTGTTTATTTCCTGGATGCCGGCGACACATCGTCCCGCTTTGAGTTCTGGGCGAAGCTGAGCAACGATTTTGACGACTTAAACGCAAATGTGAAGCTTATTGGCGGCGATGTCAAGGTGAGCGGGGGAAGATATTACGACACCAACTATTATGGGGACACCATGGCCCAGGAAGCGGTGGGTGGCGGATATGCCCCAAGCTACATGGGCTCTGCGCCGTCAGTCACAACCAGCGGCGAGTATGAGATATATGACCTTGGCAAAAAAGAGATAAAGAAGGGCGAATCCCGCATGGTCTCCATATTCTCGGCCACTGTCACGCCCAGAAAGGATTATGTGTGGGACACCCGCTCCGGGGACTATGTTCAGAGGATATATGTCGTGAAGAACCCAGGCAAGACATGGTCTTATGGGACTGTCAAGGTCTATGAGAATGGCATACTCATGGGCGAAGACCCGATATCCTGGACGCCAAAGGACCGCGAGGCGAAGATAACTATAGGCAACGCGCCGGACATCGAGGTCTCCAAGAAGACAACAAGCGTGGACGTTGGCAGCTACTCGTATAAGAGCAAGCATACAACCACCCTAAAGCTGAAGAACTACAAGACTGCGGGGGTGACTGTGAAGCTGATAGACAGCTATCCCAGTTACATAGACGAGAACAGCTTTGAGTCGAGTGCCGATTTCCTAAAGCAGCCGGGCAATCTGCTGGAGCAGAATGTAACATTGTCCGGCGGCGAGGAGAAGGCTATAACGTATACTTACACTACGTCATAGGCCTTTTATTTCTTCTTTCTTTTTCTTTCTTCTTTCTTTTTTGTTATTCTTTCTTTTACGTTCTTCTTTGTTTTTCTTTTTTCTTTCTTTTTTCTTCTTTTCTTCTTTCTTTTTATAATTTTAGGCGTATAACTTAGAATGGCTGCATCAGCTAAAAAAGTTCCATCCCGAAGAAAGCCGCCAAGGGCGCTGAGACTGCTAAGGGTGGCCTCAAAACCCCGCGGCATAGAGAAATTTCTTGCAGTCAGAAGAGGGAGGTACTATGAGCCGTCGAGGGGGGATCCATTTGCCGTGGCCGGCAGGACGCTGCATAGGAAGCTGGGTAACTTCCCTACACGGGGAACGCTTACTAGGTTGGAAAGGATGCCCAGGAATATGGCAGAATTGCAAACCCAGCGCGCAAAGGTCGAACAGGATTTGGCAGGCCTTAGGGCGAAAATTGACGAACGAAGAAGGTTTTACAGGGATTATGGTCCGGATGTTGTAAGATTGATTGACCGTTTCTTTAGAAATATCAGCGTTTATGACATGGAGAGGGATGTCGGCGTGGTCGAAGGTTCAAACGGCCCTGCATACGTCCTTCCGGAAAGATCCCTGCACAAGCGGATGCATGCTGCTGGGCTAGCCAGTGATGCCGAAGCGTTGGAACAGATAATGGCGGACGACCCGCGAAAGCTGGACCCTAAAGAGCGCCTTATGAACACCCTGAGATTCATCAGAACAGCCAACGGTACGCCAGCGGAGGGCGAAAACCAAATAGTGATTCCGCAGCTTCTCAATAACCGCAGGTTTATTGCAGATCTGATGAATGGGAAGAGGGGGGATGTTATTCCTAACCAAGAAAGAAGGCTGGGAGTTTTAGAAGGCGAAGTACAAAGGCTCAGGTCTTTGGAGGGGCGTATGCCCAAAACAGGGGACTTTGCCGGGGAACATCTTGTGCAGCTGTATGAAAGCAAGTATGGGCGTATTAAGCCTGGCGCCAAGGAGATTGTCATGGCGTCATCAAAGCGCGCCTAGATGTTCTTGCTTCTTTTTCTCGACCCTTTTCCTTAATAATCCATGAAATTCTCAGTACTTGCCAGTGCCTTCCAGC
>CAYSUP010000120.1:0-3213 GCA_964434205.1 uncultured archaeon
CATCTATCCAATCCTTTAGTGGTTTCATTTCTTATCTATATTCATCTATCCAATCCTTTAGTGGTTTCATTTCTTATCTATATTCGTCTATCCAATCATAAGGATCCTTTGCAATAACCGGCTTATAGACCGCTTTCCACGTGAAATCCGGATCACTGCGCTCTTTATTCTTAAAGTAATAGCCAAAAAGCATCCCCACAATAAGCCCCCCCAAATGTGCGTTCTCGGCAATTCCCGTGCCGCCACCAATGCCAAACCAAAAGACTATTATCGCAACAAAGAAGAGGCCGGCTATCCAAAGGTCCATGGGCACGGGTACAAACATCATGAACACCTTGGTGTGCGGCCGCATGACTATCATCGCGCCAATGACCCCGAATATCGCACCGCTTGCGCCAAGTGCAGGCGTTGTGCTGTTAAGCAGGAATACCGAAGTTATCACATAAAAGAGTGAGGCAAAAAGCCCCGCTACCAAGAAAAGCATCAGCAGGTTTTTTCCGCCTATTATCCTTTCAAGCGCGATGCCAAATGTAAAGAGCGCAAGGGAGTTAAAGGCGATGTGCAATACCCCCGGCGCATGCAAAAACATGTTTGTGAAAAGCCCCCATAGCTCCTGGCCCTGCACTATGGAAGCCGGCTTGAGCATAAGGCTTTCAGTGAACGGCTCTCCGGTTGCCCATCCGATTATCTGCATTATGAAGACGGCAAGCAGCGCCCCTAAGAGCCAGTACGTTACGGGTATATCACCAAGTTTCATTTATCCCTCACTCTCTTTCATCTACATCTCACTCAATCTCACTCTTTCATCCCAATCCCACTCAATCCCACCTAATCTCACTTTTTCATCTCCATCTCACTCAATCTCACTTCAGAGTTTCCTCAATTATGTTTTTAACAACCTGGGCGTCTGCCTTACCCCTCAACTCAGCCATTGCCTTGCCGATCAATTGCCCAACATTCGCTCCCTTATTAGCAGCTACAATCCCGGCTATCTTCTTTCTTAATTCAGCTTCGCCGATCAAAAACAATTTTTTCTCTTCGGCGACTTTTTCTGCAGCCCTGCCTTCTTTCATACCTTCAATCAGGGTATCCATCGACTCCTTTGCTACCTTGCCGGAATCGACAAGCCTTAGCGCGGGCGAGACATCAAGACCCTCTGGCGCAGCCATCAAAGCAGATGCAATGACGGACGGTTTAGTATTTTTCAATCCCTTTGACAACGAAATAAATCCATCAAGGACTCTTGACCTGACCAATTGGTTGGCGAGCTCAGAGTTCAGCCCCATCTTCTCCAATTCTTTCTTTCGTTCTTCGGGAGTCGTGGGGAGCTTTACTGACGACAGCATCTCCTTTGTTATCATAACTGGCTGTTCATCCGTCTCAGGGTACATGCGCGCACTTCCCGGGAGCGGCCTCATGAACCTAGTAATGACGCCATCAGCGCGCCTTACTTCCTTTGGCACACCGGCCAATGCAAGATTGCATCTTTTTGCAAGCTCAGCCAAAGCCTTTTTCCCGTTTTCCTCATCGGCTGCGACAAGTACAAAGGCGTCCTCATTGCCAACTTCCAGGAATTTCTTGGCTATTATGACATCAGCCTCGGTGATGCCGTAGGCCGGCAGCTCATCCGAGTGGAAAATCCCCTGAAGGCCAGCAACCTCCTTTGCAATGCCTGCAAGCTCTGTGCCGAAGCGATATTGCGGCATAAGCTCCTTTTTCATAAGCCCCGAAAACTTCGGGACTTTTATCCCGAATACTTTTTTACCCTTGATTATCTTTGACTCTGAGCCCTTGAACAGCGGCGTGACATCCACAATCTCAACCTTAAACCCCTTAAACCCGCGCTTCTTCAGCTCGTTTTTTATCCCGACTAAATTCTGTTGCCTCAAAACCTCATTCTCAACAAGCCCCGGGATGTCATTAAGCGTCTGCACGCCCTTTATCTCTATCCTCTCGCCCTCTTTTATCGAGACATTCACATCCTGCCTGATAGTACCAAGGCCCCTTTTTACCTTGCCGGTTGCACGAAGGAGCATGCCCAGCTTCTCAGCAACCTCCTTTGCCTCCTGCGGGCTTGAGATATCCGGGTCTGTGCCGATTTCCACAAGCGGTATGCCGAGCCTATCCAAGCGGTACCAAGTCGTGTTGCCCTCTTTTTTTATTATGCGCGCAGCATCCTCCTCAAGGCAGATGGTAGGTATCTTGATTTTCTTTTTGTCAGATGCATCGACAGAGCCGCCCATCGCAACAAGCATCGTCCTTTGAAAGCCCGAGGTGTTTGACCCGTCAATGACCGTCTTTCTCATGACCTGTATCTCATCAACCGGCCTTGCCCTAAGCAGGAGGGCGACTTCCAGGGCGACTTCCAACGCCGCTTTGTTCAGCGGGTGCGGCGGCTCCTCATCCAACTCGACTAAACAATTAGTGTCCTGATAAAACTCATAAGCGAATTTTCTGTCTTTCAAGAGCTCGTGGAGGGCCGCAGGGTCAACATCGCCGAGTTCGCCGGCAACCGCCCGAAGCCTCCTTATTATAACACTGCCAGGGGCGTCATCCCTTATCTCGCACGGGCACGCGCAAAAAAGCTTTCCAGTGTCAAGCTGCTGGTGTATCTCTATCCCGCACCTGAAACCCAAGTTCGCATAATCCACCGCGATATCCCGTTTTTGTGACTCTTGCATGAGCTAATTAGAATTAGGCAGGAAAAAAGAATACCCAAACTCGGGATTTATGCGGGTTAGCCGTATATCATCAGCAAAAGGCCGATGATTATCGCTATCAGGCCGACAGTCACGAGTAGGACTGGCAGGTATACGTACAAGAGGAAGCTCAAAAACGAGCCCGGAACTATCACCCATGCCAAAAGCCCTAGGATTAGGCCGAAAACAACCGCGGCTCCGCCGAACATCTTTGCTTTGCCCATTGTAGGTTATATTTTATGTAGGTAAATAAAAACCCATCAAAACGTTTTTCTGACCATCCGGATAAACATAGCAACAAAACAATGTCAAAAGGGGTTTTCATAGTTCTTGAGGGCGCCGACGGCTGCGGCAAAAGCACGCATGCAAAGCTGCTCGCCCGATATCTTCGCGACAAGGGCCGCGATGTAGTCCTCACAGAAGAGCCAACTCGCGGAGCAATCGGCCAGGCCATCCGAGAAGTCCTTTCGGGCAGGGTCAAGGTCTCGCCGACAGCCCTCACGCTCTTTTTCAC
>CAYSUP010000121.1:0-3206 GCA_964434205.1 uncultured archaeon
ATAAAACAAAGACGGCTGCGCTCATAAGAAAAGCCCTGCCCATAAAGGCAAATGCGGAGGTCTGGAAAGAAGAGGTATATTTTGAGGTATCGGTTTTTGCGGAACAAGAAACCGGAAGTGCTAAAGTAAGTGAGGGGGATGTCGCATATTGGCCGCCGGGAAGATGCTTTTGCATATTCTTCGGGAAGACCCAGCCAGTCAGCGCCGTTACTATTGTCGGAAAGGTTGTTGAAAACTTGGCAAAATTCAAGAATGTCAAGCAGGGTGATGAGGTAGTGCTTGGATAGAAAACCATGCTTGTGTGGAAATTGAGCTTGTGTGGAAATTGAGCCTAGATGGAAAACCATGCTTAGATGGAAATTGGCCTTAGGTGGAAAACCATGCTTGGGTGAAAATTGAGCTTAGATGGAAATTGATTTTAGGTATTCATTAACGCCTTCTTTCAGTGCCGGTCCGTGGCCAGGGTAAAGCTCCTGCACATCAAGCCTTAAGAGACGTGCTATTGACCTCTGCAGGTCGGATGCGTCGCCGCCCATGAGGTCATACCGCCCATAGCCGCTTGCAAAGACTGTGTCACCGGAGAAGAGGGTCTTTGATTCGGGCTCGTATAGGCAAAGGCCGCCGGGCGTGTGTCCCGGGCAGACAATCACCATTAGTTTTGTTTCCCCAAGATCCAGTATGTCGCCGTCTCTTATTCTTTTGCTTATTTTGAATTGCAGGCTGGCATCAACGCCGAAGAACTGCGACGCGCTCGCCTCCTCGCGATTCTTCTCAAAGAATGCGGCCTCTGCCTCGCTCATCCATATCTCGCAGCCAGTTTTTTTCTGAATTGCACTGGCATTGGCTATGTGATCGAAGTGGCAGTGGGTCAGGAGAAGTGCGTCAATTTTTGGGATGGGCAAATTCCTCATGCCACAATCTATGAGCAGCTTTTTCTGGTCTGCTATCAGGTAGGCGTTAGATGATGCGTCCGGGGCGAAAAAGGAGAGAAGTTTCATCCTATAATTTTCCGAAACGTTGTTCGACCCTGCATTTTTGGAATTCAAGATGCCTTAATTGAGTAGTTAACGCTGCTATTCTGGTTGTCAATCTCCGTTCTGTGGGGGTGGGCGTCTTACGCATCGGCTTTGGCCTCATAATCTCGCGAGTCTTACTAGCATACTGTGCTGCCCTTTGAGCCCTGTGATTGGCAAGTGAAGCATCGGTGGTTTCTATGCGATTAAGGAGCGCCTTTCGGCTTTCTTCCATTAATGCAAGTGCGTCACCGATCCGATCGCCTATCAAAAGCTTGTGTATCCTGCCCCCATAAGGCACACTTCGCGGTCCTATCGGCCTCTCAAAGGGGTGCCCAATCGGTCTTGCCATGTTGTATTTTATGATGCAAACTATTTATATTACAATTTCCTTAAACTACCTGATGGTTATAATAAAATATGACCGCAGTGTAATACCCGCCTGCGACGTAGCTACAATCAGCGAGCTTGAAAAACTGGTGGACGCGACCTGCGGTGTCAGGGGCATTGGCGCTTACAAGATAGGGTTTGGCCTCGGCCTGAGATACGGCCTTCCAAAAGTCTGCGAGGCCATACGGGACAAAACGGACTTGCCGATAATATATGACCACCAGAAAGCGGCCACTGATATACCCGACACCGGGGAACTCTTCGCACAGGTGTGCAAAGATGCCGGCGTTGACGCAATAATACTCTTCCCGCAGGCCGGGCCTGCGACTGAAAAGGCCTGGATAGACGCATGTAGGAAAAAAGGCCTGGGGGTTATTGTCGGCGGCGAGATGACACACCCGCAGTACAAGAAGAGCGAGGGCGGCTGGCTGGATGACGACGCCATAGTCAAAATCTATGAGATTGCAAAGGCTGCTGGAATAGGGGACTTTGTGGTCCCGGGCAACAAGCCGGACAGGATCAGGTTCTATAAGAAGCTCCTCGGCGACGTCGTCTTGTACTCGCCCGGCCTTGTGGCCCAGGGCGGCGAGATAAGCGACTCGACAAAGGCGGCCGGCGACAAGTGGCACGCGATAGTGGGGAGGGGCATCTACGGCGCGAAGGACATGAATGCGGCTGCCAGGGAATTGACAAGGAAACTGGTTTAATCGGCCTTCAGTGAAGTACGGGAAGGTGGGAAATAAGGACTGCGTATAGCACTGCAAGGCATCCTATCAGGCATAGCCCGAAAAGCGCCGTAATAAGTCTTTTAGTCTCCATGGTACGTTGTGGTGTGTGTTGTTGTCAGTCGTTAGAAAGAAGGAAAGAAGTGTAAGGGGATTTTCCCTTACACATTTTTCGCGGCCTTTTTAGTTAAAAAAAGCCGTCAGACATACTCGACATCCATGTCAAACTTGGACCGCTCACCCGCTTGAGAACCGAAGAGCTCGGCAAAGTTCTTGACGCCGCTCACTATCAGCATCACCTTCACCACATTCTTGTTTATGTTCTCATCGATCTGCGATCCCCAGATTATGTTTGCATGCGGGCTTATCTTGCTCGCAAGGTATTCCACGGCAGCTTGCGCCTCCTGCAAGGTCATGTCAGGCCCGCCGATGACGTTTACAAGCGCCCTGTCGGAGCCTGCGATGTCAACATCGATAAGCGGGCAGTGGAGAGCTTCCTCGATGGCCTCAATGGACCTGTTCTCGGAGAATGTCTCGCTTGTGCTCTCGCCTATGCCTATGACTGCAGCGCCCCCGTTTGCCATTATTATCCTCAGGTCAGCGAAGTCCAGGTTCATTAAACCGGGCTTTGTCACCATCTCGGTCGTCCCCTTGATTGCATTTGCAAGTAGCTCGTCTGAGACCCTGAATGCCGAGTTCAGCGGCAAATTGGGCACCATCTCGAGCAGCTTGTCGTTCGGTATAAGGATTACAGTGTCAGCGTGCTTCTTAATGTTTGCAAATGCCTTCTCAGCATTCTGCCATCTGACTTTCCCTTCAACAGCGAAAGGCAATGTAGCGACTACTACGGTTACTGCGCCGGCATCCTTTGCAACTTCGGCAATCACTGACGCAGCGCCTGAGCCGGTACCGCCGCCAAGGCCTCCGGCGATGAACACTAGGTCAGCACCCTGGAGGGCAGCAGAGATCTCATCAAGGCTTTCTTTGGCGGCATTCTCGCCCACGGTCGGGTCAGATCCTGCACCTAGGCCTCCTGTCAGCTCAGCGCCTAAAAGCACTTTCTTGTCGGCTACAGAAT
>CAYSUP010000122.1:0-3186 GCA_964434205.1 uncultured archaeon
TTTATACTATTGTATTATACATAAACTTTTTATTATACATAAACTTATTGTCTTAAGATTCCCGTATTAGGAATTAAAATAAATATCCGCCATAGGCTTTGCAATATCCATCATCGACTATGCAATATCCGTCATCAGCCTTGCGATACCTGCCCAACCTTGCAATATCAACTTTTAAATATCAACCACACACTGTTAGCCGTACCCGGCGTTCACTTATCAATCGTACCCGGCGTTCACTTATCGGTCGTACCAGGCGTTCACCTTCCCAACTTATCAGTTGTACTCAGCATTCACCTTCACATATTCATACGAGAAGTCGCCTGACCAGGCCTTTGCTTTCCCGGCACCTAGCCTAAGATCCACTATTATCCTAATCTCCTTTGCGCCCTTCAGCTTCTCGACCCAGATGTCCCGGTCAAAAGGTTTTGCAAAGCCGTCGAAGAGAAGCACCTTGTCACTGCCGACCTCATACCATATCCTCATCTTGCTTTCCACAAGCTCGGCACCCGAGTATCCCGCAGCGGCAGCGACCCTTCCCCAGTTGGGGTTGTTGCCAAAGGCCGCTGTCTTGACAAGGCACGAATCGCCGACTGACCTTGCCGCCTTCCTCGCATCAGCGTCGCTCTTTGCGCCTTTGATTTCGATCTCAATGACCTTAGTCACGCCTTCGCCATCAGCGACCATCATCTTTGCCATCTGCTGGCAGAACTCGGTTAGCGCGCCGCCGAAATTATTCGCTTTCTTCTCGCCTGTGGAAACAAGGAGCGCGATGTCATTAGTGCTCATGTCATTGTCTATCGACATCATGTTAAAGCTCTGGGAGGCCGCTTTTTTCAAATCGCCGCTTGCAAAGACGGCGTCTGTTGCCATTAGACATATCATAGTCGCCATGTTCGGGTGTATCATCCCGGCACCCTTTGCTATGCCGGCGATCTTGAATCCGCCAAAGTCTATGCAGAGCTCCTTTGGCTTTGTATCCGTAGTCATTATTGCGCGCGCCGCAGCGCCGCTGTTTTTCCCAAGCACGGCATAAGCCTTTTCCATCCCGTCGGCGATAGCTTCCATGTCAAGATATCTCCCGATTATCCCCGTAGATGCGACAGCGACGTTCTTTGGGCTTATCCCAAGCTTCTTTGCAGCCATCCTGCACATCTCCTCAGCGTCTTTCATGCCTTTATCGCCCGTGGAACAGTTAGCATTCCCGCTGTTTGCGACTATCGCCTGAATGCCGTTCTTTATCTTTGACTTAGTGACCTTCAGCGGCGGGGCTATCATCTTGTTTGTAGTGTAAATCCCTTCGGCCTTGCAGACCTTGTCGAATGCGACAAGCGAGATTCCGTACTTCCCTTCCTTAAACCCCCCGGCCCTGACTCCGGGTATGTTGTTTAGGCCGTTCTCAAGGATTTTCATGAGTTATTTTTGCGTTCGCGCTAGAAAAAGGCTTTTATACACGTTCCAACAAATATCGCTGCGCATTCTCAGGGCGGGCGGGTCGAATCGTCGGATAATATCCGGCGAGCAGACGAACCTTTGGTTCGTCCTAAAGACTAACCTGCGCCGATGGACGAATCATTCGTTCTTTTTTGCCCGGGGAACCAGCTTAAACACTATTGTATCTTAAAATGGCACGAATGCACTCAGGTAAGAAAGGCAAGAGCGGAAGTACAAAGCCCATCGTCTCGCAGCACGACAAGTGGCTGGAGTACAACCACGACGAGATAGAGAAGATAATAACCGATTTAGCCAAGGCCGGCAAGAGCTCTTCGGAGATAGGCCTCATATTGCGGGACCAGTACGGCATCCCGGATGTGAAGGCTATAACAAAGAAGACCATAACGCAGATTTTAAAGAAGAACAAGCTTGGTTCCAGGCTTCCCGAAGATTTGACAAACCTCTTGACGCAGGCGCTTAAGCTGAGAAAGCACGTCGAGAAGAACCCGAAGGACAACAGCAATAGCAGGGGCCTGCAGCTTACCGAGTCTAAGATAAAGAGGCTCATACGCTACTACAAGATGAGGAACATCTTGCCGGGAGACTTCTACTACGACGTCAAGAATATCGAGCTCTTGCTCAGATAAATGCCGTTAAGAAAGGCCGTCTCGGCGAAAGCAAAGAAGGCTCTCGCGCGCTGGCGCAAAATCCAGCGAAACGGCGGGTTGCAAAAGCAACAACCGAAATTTGCCAAGAAATGATACGGAAAGTCGAAGTGAAAATCGGCCTTGACGGGGCCAAAAAGACCATAATCGGCGAAGATATGTCAAAAGTCATCGCCGAGGTCGATTCTTTTTTGGCCGGCCTTTAATTCTTTTTAAAACTGGACCACAAAAAATTAATTCAAACCACAAAAACTAATTCAAACCACAAAAAACTAATTCAAACCACAAAAAACTAATTCAAACCGCAAAAAGCTGCTTTACAAAAACTATAACATAGGGTATAAAAAACCCTAAAACTATGATCGACATAAGAATACTCCGGGAGACGCCAGAGGTCGTAGAAAAAGACTTGAAGAGGCGTGGCATGGACACTTCTTTAGTCGGCCAGATAGTCTCTTTAGACAAGGGCTGGCGCACGACTCTTCAGGAAGTCGAGCAGCTCAAAGCCGAGCGGAACAAAGTCACAGCCGAGATAGCCTCACTGAAAAAAGAGGGCAAGGACGCCTCTGCAAAGATTACCGCCATGCAGGAGCTGCCAAAGCGTATCGCAGCTTTGGAGGCAAGGGCTGAGCAATTGAAGGGCGATGTCGACAAGATAATGCTTGGTTTGCCCAATCTGCTTCACGAGTCGGTCCCCAACGGCACCGGCGAAGAGGGCAATACAGTCGTCAAAGAAATCGGTACACCAAAAAAGTTTGGCTTTAAGCCGAGGGACCACATAGAGATCGGGGAACTCTGCGACCTTTTTGACATAGAGCGTGCAGCCAAGGTCAGCGGCGCGCGGTTTTATTACCTCAAGAACGAAGCAGTCCAGCTGGAATTCGCGATAATACAATATGTCTTAAACCACCTTCTCAAGAAAGGCTTCAGGCCGTTTGTCACCCCCGCCCTCATACGCGAAGAGGTCATGGAAGGGGCGGGCTTTTTGCCGGCCGGCAAAGATGATATATACAAGATAGAGAGCGAGAAGCTCTACCTTGTCGGCACAAGCGAGCAGGCATTGGCCGGCCTTCACATGGACGAGATA
>CAYSUP010000123.1:0-3143 GCA_964434205.1 uncultured archaeon
TACCCGCATATTTTTCTATATAGTACCTAATTATTACCATTAAATAGACCTATCGGAGCATCTTTTAGAAATTTTGTAGTACCTAACTATTTTTAACCATAACTATTTTTCAATATCTTCACCATCTTAAATCGCTTTTCAAAATGCGCTTCCCGGTTTTTATTTGGGCACTCCCAAATTACACCCGTGGATAAGACCAAGTACAAGATACGGAAGATTTTGGAGACCCTCAAGAAATGCAGGGGTAGGCATACCGAGCTCATAACAGTGTATGTGCCGCCTGGCACGATGCCTGAGAAAGTCATCGGCCAGCTCTTTCAGGAGCAAGGTACGGCATCGAACATCAAGTCGTCCTCTACGCGCAAAAATGTCGTTGACGCATTAGAGAAGATAATCCAGCACCTTAGGATGTACAAGACAATCCCGGAACACGGCCTTGCCATCTTCTGCGGTAATGTGTCGGAGCGCGAAGGCCAACAGGACATAGAGCTTTGGGCAATAGAACCCTCCGAACCAGTCACAATAAAACTCTACCGCTGCGACCAGACTTTTGTGACTGAGCCTCTTGAGAAGATCATTGCGCCGAAAAACATCTACGGCCTTATTGCAATCGACAACAAAGAGTCTAGCATCGGGATATTGCGCGGCGACCACTACGACATACTCAGCGTCCTCACCTCCGGGTATGGCGGCAAGCACAGGGCCGGCGGGCAGAGCGCGCGAAGATTCGAGCGCCTTGCAGACGAAGAGTCTCACCGCTTCAAGGACCGCGTAGCTGAGCACGCCGGGCGCGCATTTTTGCCCATAATCAAGGAGCTTACTGGCATAATCATCGGCGGGCCCGCTGGAACCAAGGACGAGTTTGTCAACGGGGCTTATTTGAATCACGAACTGAAGAAAAAGATTATTGCAGTCAAGGATATCACATACACTGACGAGTCTGGCATCCGCGAGCTGATAAATGCGAGCGATGAGGACTTAAAGGAAGTAGAGGCCTCACAGCACCGCGTCTTTATGCAACGGTTCATGCGGGATCTAGTCAAAGACTCCGGTACGGTAGCGTACGGCATTGCTGAAGTCAAGAAGGCTCTTGACATGGGTGCGGTAGATGTGCTGCTTCTTTCTGAAAAGCTGGATGAGAGCCAGATAGACGATCTGATAGGTGAGGCAGAGCTCTCCGGCTCAAAGGTCGAAATTGTCAGCGACGAGTTTGAGGAAGGCAACCAGCTATGGGTTGCATTCGGGGGGGTTGCGGCTATACTCCGATACAAAATCAACTGAGTGCGCGTAAGCGAGTCAGCGGTTTCTTAGGGATTGTCCCCGAGTCAGTAGTTTCCAAGTGCTTATTCCAAAGGCTTCTTTGATCTGAAAAACTTTGCTGCGTCCTCCGGAGAAACATCAACGATATATGCGCCCTCACCCAGCTCATAACCGGCATGAGTCGCGCTTCTGGGCAAGACTTCAACATGGAAATGGAAGAACTTTTCGCCCTTCTTTGCGTGATGGATTGCTAGGTTATATGGTTTGCAGCCCAAATCCTTTGTCAGTTTGGCAAGGGTTTTTTGAAGTACCTTGCAGAAATCAAGTGCCTCGTTTTGGCTCAAATCCGAGAAATTGCCTGCATGCCCTTTTGGCATAATCCAGGTCTCGTAGCCAAACCTTGGTGCATTAGCAGTTATAGCTATCGTATTTTTTGTTTCAAATGCCACCCTCTTTTTGTCGGCCTTCTCGATATAGTCGCACCATGAGCACCTGTGCCACTTATCATAGTGCCTCTTTGCAGCCTCAGCCTCTTGGCGTGGGATGGGCGGAACAATGTTAGTTGCCAAAAGCTGCGTGTGCGAGTGCGGCAAAGAGGCCCCACCCCCCTTACTCACATTTTTAAAAATAGACACATATTTGTATTTCCGCTCAAGGGCCTTTCTGCGCTTCTCATACATCCTAAACGCTAAAAGGATTTTTTCAGGAGGCATATCCTCGAAGTTCTCGCCGTGGCGGTTTGTTTCGACGATTATCTCATGATCGCCAGTCGGTGGCTTTAAGGCAGGGAATTTGTTCCTAAAGACGCGCACTTCCCATTTGCCTTTGGCCGGGAACTGGTCAATCGTTGGCGGCGTCAGGCCCTCATTGCCAGCGCAAAAAAAGCAGACCTGGCCGGGTTTCTCAGCATCGGCGTCGCATGTAAAGTGCTTCGGGCGGCCTTTTCTGGCTTCAGATATTAGCGAGTACCTTTCGAGCAAAAAGTCCTTTCTGATTTGGCCCATGGGTAGATTATGGGTGGGTGATAAAAAATCAAACATTCTCTCCAACAAGTTCGCTCTTCCTTGCCGCGGTTATTTTGACATTGCACGTCTTGCCTGTTAAATTGACTCCTTTCACCAAAACTGGCCTGTAGAGCGCATTCCTTCCGACAGCGTATCCACCGCGCATTTCAGTGAAAGTCACACTAAACGTCTTGCCGACCAGCTTCCTGTTCGCCCCCTTCAGAGCCTTCGAGTAAATCTCAGCTACTTTTCTGCTGCGCCCGGCTATCAGATCGCGGGAGAGTTGTGCCATCTCGCCGGCAGGCGTGTTCTTGCGCGGCCAGTATTTGGAAAGGTTTAGGAAATCCGGCTTCACTCGCTTAAGGAGGCCGATGGTCTCTTCGAAATCCTTCTTTGTCTCGGTCGGGAAGCCGACGATTATGTCCGTTGAGACTGTGAGGTCCATCGCCTTTCTGAACTCAGAGACGATCCTCTCAAAGTCCTTTGTAGTGTAACCGCGCTTCATCTCTTTCAAGACTTTATCGGAGCCGGACTGGACCGGTATGTGCGCGAACTTGAAGACCTTCCCGCTATTATAGACCTCTATCAGGTCGTCCAGGAACCTCAAAACATGCTGCGGGTTCATCATCCCCACGCGCACCTGAAAGTCGCCTGGAATCTCGATCACTCGTCTAAGCAGTTCGGCCAAATTAGTCCCGATATCAAACCCATAGCACCCGTTGTCCTGAGAGGTCAGCCAGATCTCTTTGGCGCCGCTTTCCACGGAGTTTCTTATCTCAGTGACTATCGCATCGGGCGGATATGATCTCAGACCCCCTCGCGCAAGCTTAGTCGCGCAGTATGAGCACCACCCCAGACAGCCCTCAGACACACTAACTA
>CAYSUP010000124.1:0-3122 GCA_964434205.1 uncultured archaeon
GTTACTTATGCATGTTTTGCATAAAAATTGGTACGAAACTTACACAATCACCAAAGCATAGGTTTGACCGCAATTAATCTTTTTTTTGGCAAAAAGTCGGATTCGATGCAACTTACCTTTTTAAAACCTAATTTCAAATTATCCGCAAATTACAGAGGCTACAAAATGGTTGTAAAAATAGAACAGGTTCGTGAGGACTGCATTGGTTGCGGAGCGTGCGTGGCTGTATGTGACAACTGGGAGATGGTATCCGACGGCAAGTCAAGGGCAAAAAAGACCGAAGTTTCGGAAGTCGGGTGCAACAAGGAGGCGGCTGATGTCTGCCCAGTCGGGTGCATCCACATAAAATAAAGCCCGCGTATTTCTTTTGTTTTTAGCCAATTAGCTTTGTTTTTAGCCACTTAGCTTTGTTTTTAGCCGCTAGCAGCGCTTCCTTCGTTTTTCTGTATAACAGCCTTAACTTAATCAGCTTCAGCAAATCCGGCTTCGGCAAAATGAAAATCACCGCTTTGTTCGCCCTATCCATCGTCTTATCGTTGGCAATTACAAGTGCCGAGTCAAACAATGAGCCACATAAAGACTACAGTGATGCTTTCGCACAGTTTTTTGACGATTGGGAGGACATAGGCGTAACAGACTTAATCGAAGTGGTGAACGAAGGCGTGAAAAACGGCCTTAAGTTTTCGGAGGCCGTAGACCGGACAGGCACAAAGCTCTATTGCCCGGAAGAATACGAAAACCAATGTATAAGCGATGGCGTCGAAAAGACACTCGTTTTGTACGAATGGGAAGAAGGATGCCGCGGGTACACAAAAGACTGTTGCCATGAGCGAAGGATCGACTGCAGGGGTGTGATGTCCGCAGGGGAGGCAGCAGCCCAATCAAACATAACGCTATTGGATATGAGGTCCTCTTGCATAAAGGATGGCTGTATACCTGATGCTGGCTGTACCACCGACACAGAGTGCGCCAGTTATTTTTCATGCCCGTCAGGCCCAACTTGGCAGACAGTCATGCGATGCGACACTGATTCGCGAGCTTGCTATTGTGCAAGTGCCTGCCCTGACGCCTATTGCGATTATAAAGAGATGATGAGTGCGTCTTGCCCGGATGACTGCACGGCAGCTGGGCAAGACACCGACCTTGACGGGATTTCAGACCTTGATGAGCAGACGATTTATGGCACAAACCCAAATGAGCCTGACACTGACGGGGATGGCCTTACCGATTGGCAGGAGATAATGATAGGAACTGACCCGGCAGACCCAGATACTGATAACGGTGGCCAGTGCGATGGCCCAAAAGGGAATGGTTGCAGGCCAGGGCCGGACCCATGCCCTCTTGACTCTAGCAACCTTTGCTATGAGCGACTTTCACCGGGTGACAGCATATGGACTGCCGACTCCGATAATGACGGGGCTAAAAATGCCGTTGATTTCTGCCCGCAAGACCCTTGGGACAGGTGTGACACGGGAAATGACCCTGATATAGACAGCAATGCCGATAGTCTGCCTGACAGCTGGTCTTTGCGCAATGGGATAGAAAGCCCCCTGGGTGACCCCGACAATGACGGCTTGAATAACAGGGAAGAGTATCAAGCAGGCACAGACCCGCTGAATTTTGACTCGGATTCGGATGGCATGCCCGACGGCTGGGAGTTCTCAAACAGAGCCAATGATTCCAATGCAGACAATGATGGTGATGGCCTTACCAACCTTATCGAATATTACTTGGGCACAGACCCGAATAATGCAGATACTGACAATGACGGCATAATTGATGGCCAAGAAGGTTTTGTGCCTGGCGAGAACACCACAATAGTTCTCGAGCTGCTTGACATAATGCCGCGTGATTCCTCGCCCAATGACGGCATATTCACCTTCAAATACGGCCAGACCTTAAGCCAAATAATCATAAGGGCCAAATATTCAAATGGCGAGGCCATTATGCGCCCCATAGTCATAGGCGAGCTGATAACCAAGCACGGCACTGGCAAGGCGCCTGCAGATTTCAGGAATACCACCCCGATAAATTTTTTCGCATCCCCCAACTATGATATCCTCGAAAAGAACGAAGAAAGCCCGTTTCTGACGTTGAATGTAAAAGTATTAGACTATTTTGGGAATTTTGGCGAGCTTTCAACAAAGCTTTTTGTCGTCAACACAAACGAGGGGCAGTTCAGGATAGAAGTTAATAAGCCCCGCGGCAGCTATGCATTCGGCCAGACGATACCCTTTGACATCCGCGTAGCAGGAGAAGCCAAAATGGACGCAGTGTCCGCCGAGGTCTTTGTCGAAGGGTCCGGAAACGGCTTTAAGCTCATCGGAGATATTAGCTCTTTTATCGGTGAATACCTGGCATCTTCAGAGGATCCCGATCCGCTTTACTTCCTCATTTATGCCAATGGCACCCTAAGCGGTGAGACTTATGAGTCTATACGAAGGGCTGAAATAGACCTAAATCCGACCCTGACTATTACCTATCTAAGAGAGCACTCAGCCCAGAACAGCTATGCATTTGGGGTAGCTTACCCAAATGGGGATCTAGTGAAAGAGAAACACTTAAACGGTACAATAAACGGGCTTTTAGTGCTTCTGAGCAAGAAGGGCGACTATTTCTCTTTGACTTTGGATGAAAATGCATTCCAAAATTTACGGGGGCAAGACCTTTTTATTGAAGTCTCAGACTCTAATGGCAATAAGGGAACATTAGCAGTGCCCTCAAACATAATAACAGTCTCCTTTGACACGAGTCCCTTGCTGTTCACCCTTGTGATAGCCATACTCCTTGTCGCTGCACTTCTCTTGCTATACAAAAAAATCAAGGCAAGAAGGGACCGTGAAATATCCAAGGTCCAAAGAAAAGACGCGCTCGGCAAGCGAAAGAAACAGCTTGAGACTATGATAAAGGACACTAAAGAGCAGTATTACAAGAAGAAGATTTCCGAGGATTATGCCTCCCGCAAGATTGCCGATCTGGAAGAAGAACTAAAACTTCTAAATGAAGACCAAAAAGCCCTAGACGACTCGCTTACCAAACCGGTACGAAGCGGCGGGAAAAAGAAGGGTTTATCTTAATAAAGGAATAATATGCAAAATAGTATAATACACACAAGCGTATAG
>CAYSUP010000125.1:0-3107 GCA_964434205.1 uncultured archaeon
ATGCAATACAAGCAGATGCCTTTGACGTTTTCTCGCAGAATTACCTGCAGACGGTCTTAGATAACCACGCTGTTGGCGACCCCAACTCCGATGCCATAAAGACTGCGATAACAACTGAAGTTTCCTCGTTCATGGACGATGAGCTGAATAGGACCTACATCAAGGTTTATAAGGATGTGTTTGGCATAAAATGCCAGACGGCAAGCGCGATCCATTCCGACGTCATAGCAAAGTTCAATACCGAGGGCATAGACATCCTTGGCACCGGGCGGATATTCAGCCCCACGCAGGTGACTGCTATTTTGGCATATGTCTCCAGGTACTATCTAGAGTGCCAGGTCCCGGAGCCTCCAATAAAGCTAAAAACAGACTTCAGAGGCCGCTGGTATTACCTGGATGCAAAATGCATCTGCTGCCAGGAGCTTGGGGCATCAGCATGCCTGTTGACCCCGGCTGTTGTGCCCTCATGCCCGCATTGCCAGACCCTGCCGGCGATACCCTAAGGCCCTATTTATATATAATGAATGTCAAAACTACCGTTCTTTTCAACTCATAACATAGGCGGTTCCATGGGCTACTACGAAAGCGTCTTCTCAAAACTCGACTATAGGTTTTGGATAATCATAATGCCGCTGATAGGCATACTTCTCATACCCTCTGCCTTGAACATACCGCTTGGCATGGACTTCACCGGCGGGACGGAAGTCCAGATACTTACCGAGCGGGATGTCACCGGCCCGCAGCTGGAGTCGTCCCTTTCGACATGTGCAACGGGCATAAGCGCTATAGTCCAGAGCATCGAGGGGAAAAACAGCGTAATAATACGGACGAAACAGGAGATGACAAAAGAGTGCATCGACTCTTCACTCACGACACTGGGTTTCACAGACGATGAGCTTAAACCAATACTCCCGACGATATTTAAGCCTGAGCTTGGAAAGATCCTGATGCAGCAGGGCATAAACGCCGTGATAATCGCCGGCATAATGATGTCCGCCATAATCTTCATAGCCTTCAGGTCACTTGTGCCCTCACTTGCCGTAATGCAGGCTGCTTTCTTTGATCCCATGATATCAATAGGGATACTATCCCTCTTCGGCTTTGAGCTTAACCTTGCCGGCGTTGCAGCGATGCTGATGCTGGTCGGATACTCGGTGGACACGGACATACTGCTGACATCCAAAGTTTTAAAGCAGCAGGGAAAGACCTTTGCGCAGTGCGTAAACGAGGCGTTCCCGACAGGAATAACGATGACACTGACAACACTGTCAGCAATGGGCGCAATATTGGTATTCACCTCGTATATCTCGATGGACACGATACACCAGATAGCATCCGTGCTCTTTGTAGGCCTGATAGCAGACATGAGTACGACCTGGTTCACAAACGTCGGCTTATTGAAGTGGTACACAAGCAAGCACAAGGTCGTCAAGCAGAGCAAATTCAACATGCACCTATTCAGGTCGTAACGCTCTCGGTTTACTGTTTTTAAAAATTTTCCAAAAAGAAATGAACTATGCAAAGAACTGGCGGGTAATAATCTTCGTAGTCCTTGTAGCATTGTCCCTGCTCATAGTTTCGACAAAGGGCCTTTCATACGGGATAGAATTCATGGGCGGGACTGAACTTAAGATGGCGCTTGAAGCAGGCGGCGAACCCTATGCTGATTCAGTCGTCACCATACTAAAAAGCCGCCTGAACAACATGGGCCTTAAGTCCGTGCAGGTGCTCAAAGAAGCAGACAATCGCCACATAACAGTCAAGGTATCAACCACTAACCAGTCCTCAAGCGAACTTGCCAACATAAAAGACGTCATAAACCGCCAAGCGGTCTTTGAGCAGATGGTTGAAGGCAACCTCTGCGCAAGGGGCAGTGAAATAGCTTTAGACATAGCCCAGCAGGGCGGCTCATTCATCTCCGGCAACCGATGGCAGGTATATGTCAAGACAAACGGCGACGCCCCTGCAAGGTGCGGCCAGGCAATGAAAGGAAAAGCAGGGCATATGACCGACATATTCCTCGACCGCCCCGACAAAGGCTTCATACTCGTTGAAAGCGATGTTTGCGCTGAGATGGCAGGAACTGATTTCAAGAACCACGTGGACGATGTCGGGTACACCCAATTAACGTTCATTGAGAAAAGGGCACTTATACCCGTTGTCTGTTATACCTCATCCCCGGCGCTTGGGCAAGAGGACAACCTAAACGAGAGCCTTCTTGAGGAACTGGGCATAGCGTTAAACGACAGCGAGGAGACTACGGGAGTCCCACTTAATCTGGAAGAGACCGTGCAGGAGATTTCGCGGCTTTATGCGGGCGGCAAGACAGCTGCCATACTGATGGTCAATTTGACTTACCTGCCCCAGCAGCTCCAAGATGAACTGCTTCAATTGAACGCGTCGATAAAGGTCTATGAGCGTTTGACGTATCCCGACCTTCACATCAATCCGGACGCTGGCGATAGATCCGATAATACCAATTCATGGATAGATGTTGTCACCGGCATTAAGAGCACACTTAGCATAAGCGAAGGGCTGACTTACGGAAATCCGGTTTATAATTCTGTTTTTGAGGGCGGAAGCTCGACTGTTGATGAGGCCAAGCTTACTGCAGAAAAATTCCGGGTATGGCTGACATCAGGGAACCTGCCGATAAAGATCTCAATAGTCCTTGAACGGCCGAACCTTCCAGAACTAGGCCAGCAGTTCATAAAATACGCAGGCTACATGGCGCTACTGGCAGTTTTCATGGTCGCGATAATAGTCGCCTTAAGATATAAGGAGTACAAGCTCGTCTTTTTGATATGCATGACAAGCTTCAGCGAGATAATCATCATACTGGGTTTTGCCTCTTTTGCCTCATGGGAGCTTGACCTTGCATCGCTTGCAGGAATACTGGCGGCCATAGGCACTGGCGTTGACCACCAGATAGTCATCACCGACGAGACCCTGCGCGGGGAGGGCAGGAAAAAGAAAGAAGAAAGCCGGGTGTGGGACATAAACCAAGCCATAAACAGGGCTTTCTTTATCATATTCACTTCTGCAGCGACAGTGATATTCGCAATGCTGCCCATCATGAGCATCGTCGATCTCAGGGGCTTTGCGCT
>CAYSUP010000126.1:0-3050 GCA_964434205.1 uncultured archaeon
CATTCAATGAGAAACCAGTGAATTTTCACTAATTATTCGATCTAACGAACATCGGGCACTCAAGCTGACAAACGAGCACCAAATACTAAAAACATGCTGACTAAAGACGGACTTCGTGCGGAATTCAAGAAGAACTGGCAGAAGTACTATCAGGTGGACATGTTCAAAGAGCAGGGCTATGAGCGAAAGACCTGCAAGAAGTGCGGCCGCGCCTTCTGGACATGCGACCCCGGGAAAGACACCTGCTCAGATTCGCCCTGTTCGGACTACGGCTTCATCAATAAGCCCATAACCAAGGGCAAATGGGACTATGTTGAGACCTGGAAGCTGTTTGAGAAATATTTCAAAAAGAACGGCCACACGCCTATAAAGCGGTACCCGGTGGTCGACCGCTGGAGGCCTGACCTTTACTTCACAATAGCCTCTATCCAGGATTTCCAGCGCCTTGACAACGGCAATATGAATTTCGTGTACCCTGCAAACCCACTTATAGTGCCCCAGGTCTGCTTAAGGTTCCCGGACATACAGAATGTGGGCATCACCGGAAAACACTTAACCTCGTTTGTCATGAGCGGCCAGCACACGTTTGGCTACCCCGATGAGGAGAACTCTTACTTCAAGGACAAATGCCTTGAGCTGAACTTTGGTTTTTTGCACGGCGAGATGGGCATACCCGCAGAGGAATTGACATATCAAGAGGACATCTGGGCCATGCCCGATTTCTCAGCCTTTGGGCCTTGCATGGAGACCTTCTCAATGGGCCTTGAACTGGTCAACAGCGTTTTTATGCAGTTCCAGAAGACACAACCTGGCGCGCCGGACTCTTCAGGTTCAGGCCTTGGCTTTAAGGACCTTGACAAGAAGGTAATAGACGTTGGATGGGGCCACGAGAGGCTTGTATGGTTCTCAAACGGCACGCCGGCCAGTTATGACTCGCTCTTTGGCCCGGTGACCGGAAAGCTGAAAAAGAGCGCAGGGATAAAGGTCAACGAGGATGCCTTCTACAGATATTCAAAAGTCGCCGGCTCTCTAGACCTTGGGGAAGCCAAGGATATCAATGCTGCGAAGATGAAGGTGGCCGAGTATGTGGGCGTTTCGCAAAAGGAGCTAAGGGACATGATCGAGCCCCTACAGGCTCTCTATGCCATAGCTGACCACTCAAGGACACTGCTTTTTGCAATAACGGACGGGGGCATACCCTCCAACGTGGGCGGCGGCTACAACCTGCGCGTGATTCTCAGGCGGGCGCTCGGTTTCATTGACGAGTTTGACTTTGATTTTGACCTGGGCGAGATAGCCGGATGGCACTCAAAGTATCTCAAACCAATGTTCCCCGAACTGTCAACCGAGCTGGAGAGTTTTGACAAGATCGTGAACATCGAGAAGGAGAAGTTCAGGGAATCAAAGGCCAAGATGCAACGGACGATAACCTCTCTTGTTGAAAGAGGGACAAAACTCGATGAGGCCGCCTTATCAGAGCTTTATGAGTCGCAGGGGATAGCCCCCGAGGAAATAAAGAAGTTCAAGCCAGATTTTGAAATACCGCCGACTTTCTATGAGCGGATAACAGAGAAGCACTCCAGCCTTACTGAAGAGAAAGAAGGCGGCAAGATGATAACCGACGTCTGCGCGACTGAGAAGCTATGCTATCTTGACAAGTATGATTTTGATGCAGTCATTCTGAAAATACTCGGGGACAATCTAATATTGGATAAGACTGCTTTCTATGCGACTTCCGGAGGCCAGGAGCATGACGTTGGCAAGATTGACGGGATTGATGTGCTTGATGTTACAAAGCAGGGCGAGGCAATCTTACACAAGATGGCCGATGCCGCCAAGTTTAAAGTCGGCCAGAAGGTGCATGGTGCTGTTGACCAAAGGCGGAGAAAGCAGCTTGCCCAGAACCACTCTGCAGTCCACTTAGTCAACGGCGCTGCAAGGGCAGTCCTTGGCAACCATGTCTGGCAGGCAGGCTCTGAGGTGCGGGAGGAAAAAGCAAGGCTCGATATAACGCATCACTCGGCCATAACCAAGGAAGAGCTTAAGGAGATAGAAGACCTTGTGAACAAGAAGATTCTGGAAGGCCTGTCGATTGAAAAGCCGATTGTCGAAAGGGGCAAGGCAGAGCAGGAATACGGTTTTAGGGTCTATCAGGGCGGCGCAATACCCCAAAAGGATTTGCGCATAATCAAGATGGGCGACTTTGACATTGAGGCTTGCGGCGGGACGCACTGCAATAACACCCGCGAGATTCAGCAGGTCAGGATAATCCGCGCAACCAAGATACAAGACGGGGTCGTCAGGCTGGAATTTGTCGCGGGGGCGAGGGCAAAAGAAGAGGGCAACAGAGCAAAAGAGACCTATACTGAAGCCCTTAAGCCGTTGGGGGGGATTGTACAGGATTCGGTTTTGAAAAAATACTCTGAAGGCCAAATGGCCAAAGCTGCCGGCGTTTTTTCGGTTGCTTTCGACCAACTTCCGGTTACGCTACAACGGTTTGTTGATGAATGGAAAGCGATGGGCGGGACTATTGTTGTCTTGGGCGGGGAGATACCCGTCTCATCACTATCAAAGGCAAAAACTATCGATGAAGCGGCTGCAATCCTTTTCGCTGAGTGGAAGCAGCGCCAGAAGACTCTTAAGGAGCTCATCACTAAGAAGGTCCAGGAGGAGGCTAAGCAGCTTCCGGCCGACGACCCTAAGATGCGCGGGATATTCTTTGGGATGAGGATGAAAGACTTGGAGTCTGAGCCGAAGCTGCCCCTCAAAGAAACTTTAGAAAAAGTAAAAAAGATAATCGGTAAGTAAATAAGTGAAAAAGTGAAGAGCTTAAGCGCCCTTCACCTTTTTTGCGGCCTTATCGCTTGCAATGGCGGCCTTCTTCGCTAACTTGCCTATATACAATGTCATAACTACAGCGATTATTGTCACGACAATCGCATACACCCACGGCCCGCCGCTCGCAAGCCATGTCTGGCTCTTGAACCAGTCCTGTATCGCAGTGTTCCATGCCAGCGCGGCCACAAGGCCGAATGCTGCTGTCATAAGAT
>CAYSUP010000127.1:0-3005 GCA_964434205.1 uncultured archaeon
CCCCACCATGTCAGTTAGTTAGAAATTTTGTCAATTAAAAGGATGCTGGCTTTTCAGATTTTTATTTTTCCAAAATTTTCTTGCCACATGCCTGCGGAATTAGTTCCCTTTTCGCATCAGAGAACTTTTTTTCGAGTTCCTTTCCTAAAAATAGCCTATCTAAACAGACAGCAAGCGCCGATATCTCTGAATGCGGCTGCGAAGTGACTGCAATGTTATAGTCCGCAGCTTGATAGACCTCAAAGGGGACCTTCTCGCCACCGACTATGACAAGTATTTTCTTGTTTCTCAGTTTTTTCAGAAGTTTTGGGATCTCGGCCTGCACGGGAAGGCCGTACATAGTCAGATGGACGATTGTGAATTTGTTTTTCCTGTATCTTTCAACCAGTGATTTCCAGTTTCCGACAAATTCCACTCCAAATGGCCCTCCCCAAGATTCTACAACACGTTGGATGGAATCAGCTAAGTGATCGTCTTTCAGGCCAGTGACGAGCATCTTCTCTGCGCCGAATGCACGAGCGACAAGGCCTAGGTGGGTCGTCACTCTCTTGTCCCTCTCTGCGCGATGAGAAAGGCGGAGGATATGGACTTCCATGCAGAAGTTTGCTTTTGAAGGAATAAAATCCATGCTATGGGGCAAAATCCGAGCTATTCTTATAAAGGTGATGCGCTTAGTATGGCATAGACAAGGAAGGCTATCCAGGCTATCCGTGAAATCACCTTTGCCGGGCCGTTTGTGCTGGCAGTTATTGCGGCCGTGAAAAACCACAGCGGGGCGAAAAGATTGCTCTGGCTGATTGTGGCCTTTGGGGGATAAAGAAAGCCAAGTCCGCAGAGCAATAGGTTTAGCACGAGTGACATTGTCAGCCATACATAAACGTCGCTATGGTCGCCGTTCTCGTCCTTCTTGACAAGGTCTTTGTTGCTTGCAAATGCAAACAGCATGAAGAGGCCTATGAGCACTGAGAGTACGTCTATCATGGGTATATTTGTCACGTACTGGCGTGCTTATTTGTTGTCCTAATTTAGGACAACAATTCTTTAATACCGTTAATCTAAAGTACTGTGGCAAAAGAAAGCATCAAAACTGAGCTTGTCGGGCTTGGGCTAAGCCCGGCTGAATCAGAGGTCTACGTAGAGCTGCTCAAGCAAGGGGAAGTGCTCGCCTCCAAGCTAGTTGGCAGCGTGGGCAACTCGCGGACCCATGTTTATGACACCTTGGAC
The DNA here is from genome assembly GCA_964434205.1 of uncultured archaeon. Taxonomy (GTDB): domain Archaea; phylum Altiarchaeota; class Altiarchaeia; order JAFGQM01; family JAFGQM01; genus JBFYKJ01. The sequence continues at coordinate 1,225 of CAYSUP010000127.1, forward strand.
TCGCTAATGAAAAAAGCGCTTGTGAGCTATGTGCTCCGAGGGGGGAGGCGGTATTACAAAGCCTCTGCACCGCCGCGGCTGGTGGATTTTATATTAGAGAAAGAGGCTGAATTGGAGAGGCAAAAAGAACGCATATCTGCGATACTGCCTGAGCTCCTTAGGCTTGAGGGTCCTGCAGAAAAAAAGCCCGTGGTTGAAATACTTGAGGGGCGGGCCGGCTACAAAGCGATACTCAGGGATATCCTGGAAACGGGTGAAAATTTTGACGTTCTGAATGCCTCTGAAAGCCTGCATAAGGAGTTTGAAATACCCCTCCGGCAGTTTTACAGGGACCGCAAGCCATCTAGGATAAAAGCGAGGATGATATATAAAATAGGCTCAAAAGCCATAAAGAGTGTTCTTGACAAAGTACAATTCACGCCCCTAGAATCAAAAAACCCGTCGCCTACATATGTCTATGGTGATTCGGTAGCGATAGTGTTAGACCTTGAGGAGCTCATCATACTTAAGATAGAAAGCGCAGAGTATGCCCAAAGCCAGAAAGAAGAGTTTGAGATGGTCTGGGACAGGGAGACTGTTGTTATGCATGGGCTTGATGCAATACAGTGGGTCTTTGAGGACATGCTCAAGGCCGGCCATTGTGATTGGATAGGTGCGCGGGGATATTTCCTTGAGAAGAGGCCCGAATTTTTAAAGGAATGGGCAAAGAGGGCAACCGCATCCGGCTTCACTCTTCGCAATATAGTTGACCCGGGGGTGAAAGGCCACGCCATAACAAAGCTCCCCTTTGTAGAGACCAAATACACCTTAAAGAAAGAGTACATGATGTTCTCGGTCTTCTGGATATACGGCAATAAAGTGGTCATATCAAACTGGGCGGGGAATGAGCCGGTAGTGTTTGTCATTGAAAACAAGAATATCTGCGAGACGTATAAAAGGCAGTTTGAAATTTTGTGGGGAGATGCAGGGAGGCGGGCTTAACCGCCCAATTCACGTTTTTAAAACCTGTTTGACAAATTAAAAGGCTCAAAATAGCAAAATTTTGAGCGTCCTGTCGCGCGAAAGCGCGATGGCCAGAGATTTCTTATGGCTCGAAAAGTAGTTAAATTCGGCGGTACGTCGGTCGGCGACGGCGAGAGGGTCAGGAACGCCGCGCGAAGCGTCGTTAAGGAAGTGGAAAGAGGCCATCAAATGGTCGTGGTAGTCTCGGCCATGGGCAAGACGACCAACGGCCTCCTTGAAGCGCTTGAAAAGTCAACTGAGGGGAAGTACACGCCGCAGATCAAGGATGATATTGCAGCAATGGGCGAAAGGACCTCGGTTCGGGTGCTCGCAGCCGCTATCAACTCGATGGGCGTTAAGGCCCAATATGTCGAGCCGACTCAGAAGGAGTGGCCCGTTATCACCAATTCGCGTTTCACAAATGCGGTGATAGATCTGGAAGCTACGCGCGCAAGGGCAAAGCAGTTCATCGAGCCGATAATAAAACAGGGGATAGTCCCTGTGATGTGCGGGTTCCTCGGAGTGGATAAAGCGGGGAATGTGACGACCATCGGCCGCGGGGGGAGCGACACCTCCGGCGTACTTATGGGCAACTGCCTTGATGCTGATGAGGTTGTCATCGTAACTGATGTGGACGGGGTTTACAGCGGGGACCCGCGCGTCGTTGACGGGGCAAAGCTCATAAAGAGCATAGACGTCTCTGTACTTTGGGACCTTGCAGTCGCGGGGGCAAAGGTGATGAAGTGGGACTCATTAATCTACAAGGGCAAGCACCAGAC
>CAYSUP010000128.1:0-2998 GCA_964434205.1 uncultured archaeon
GTTCATAGCGAGGTACCTCCCAGATATATTAGAATCGCGAGGACTGCGATAAAGGCGTATGCTATGTACGCATCAAGTTCGCCGTTCTGCAGCTTGGCGATTCGTGCAGCAACGCGGTTGACTGTTGACGCAACAGGCATGTAAAGATACTCTTCAAAGAACCTCATCATGTGTATCTCGCCGTGCCCGCCCCTCAATATTGCGCCGTATTTGTCAAAGAAATCGACGTCCCTGACGCTCTTTGTCCGGTATATGGGCTGGAATATCCTGGTTATAGGCTGCGAGAAACCGGACGCGGTATACTGCATCCTGCTGTCAAGAGCCGGCTGGCCACATCCCCATGTCATGGAAATACGCGACGTGTTTGTGGTCGTGTACCTAAGCGCCGCCCACGCAGCCGCATATACTGCCAAGAGCATGACACCGATTGGAAGCATATCCGGCATCCCAAGGGTGCTCCCTGAAAGCGAAAGTATCTGGTAGGAGAATACCCCGAGGATTATACATAATCCGGCAAGGATCGAAGGCCCGATTATCATTGACCTGCCGACTTCCACTGCGTCCTTCGCCTTCTCAGAGCGGGGCAGCCCGAGGAAGGTTATCCCAAAGGCCTTGACAAAACAGGCAGCTGCAAGGGCGCTTGTTAGGGCGAGCGCAGACATGCAGGTGATGAGCAGTATCACCATCAGCGGGTCGGGGACTGCATATGACTGCAAAAAAGCCTGGAATATCATAAGTTCGCTGGCAAAGCCATTGAGGGGCGGGAGAGCGGATATTGCAACGGCGCCTATGAGGAATAAAAGTGCCGTGCGCGGCATCCTCTTTATCAGCCCGCCGAGCTCCTCCATGTTCCTAGTGTGCGTCGCATGCACTACCGAACCTGCAGTCAGGAAGAGGAGGCTCTTGAACAGCGCGTGGTTCACAGTGTGGAAGATGGCACCTGCAAGCCCTAGGAATGCAAGGGCAGGAAGATTGTAGGCTGTGAATATCACATACAGGCCTATCCCTATGAAGATTATGCCTATGTTCTCTATGCTGTGGTAGGCAAGGAGCCTCTTTATATCGTGCTCCTTAAGCGCATATATGACACCGAGGAGAGCGGATACTGAGCCTGCTATAAGGATAAGAATCCCGCACCAAAGCTCTGGCGGTAGCACAAAAAGAAGGAATCGCATCAAGCCGTAAACTGCGATCTTTATCATCACCCCCGACATGAGTGCGGATATGTTCGACGGGCTTGCAGAGTGGGCATACGGCAGCCACTTGTGGAACGGGATTATGCCAGCCTTTATCCCAAACCCCAGGAAAAGCGACGAGAATATAAGTGCAAAGGACTGCAGGCCGAAAAGCTGTGTTTGCGGTATGTCAAACGAACCGGTAGCCTGATAGAGTGAAAGAAAGCCTATGAGCAAAAAGACCGTGCTAAGCTGGGTCATTACGAAATAGAAGATCCCCGCCTTTCTTGTCTCCTTCTTTTCATGCTCGAACATGACAAGCAGGAAAGATGCGAGGGACATAAGCTCCCAGAAGAAAAGGAAGGAGAACATCGTCGACGATGCCGGCACCATCACCATCGAGAAAGCAAAAGCCCCCATTAGTCCGACAAGCACGTTCTTCCTCTTGTTGCCCTTTTCTGATTCCACATAACCAAAAGAGTAAATGGCAGCGCTTATTGAGACTGCGGAGACTAGGAGTATGAATATGGCTGACAGCCAGTCTATGGAAAAGGCGAAGTTAAGGCCCGGCAGAAAGGAGTATGCAAAATTGTCAAACCTGGCGCCGGACAATAAAACGGATGCTGACGCAAGAGAAAGGAGTATGAAGCCGGCGATAAGAAGAGATATGGAGAATGCCCGCACTTTCCTTCCGGAAATTCCCGCAAATGCAAGTGGAGTTGCTATACCGATAAAAAAGAGCGTAATCCCGAGATAAAAAATTTCCGTTAGCATTTTAAAATCCCGTTTAGGCCGCCTAGAGTTCCTTGCAAAATCACAGCCGCCTTGCACTTGCACGAAGTGAAATGCCCATAGCTGCTTCTTTTTTCCATAACCACCCTAACACTCTGTTGCATAGCCTTAAATATTCTCAAATACGCAGGTTTCGCTTGGTGTCTTCGATACTGGGTCAGGAATACGCCTTGCTGATCGCCTATCGTTTTTAGCGCTTTGTTATGGTCTGCTAAAATAAAAATCTTTTTTGTAGTGTAATTGCATTAAACTGTCATTAAAAGTGGCAGACCCTTCCATTCTTTCCTAGTGTCTCATAAGATGGCGGCTCGCAAGGTCGTTTAATAGGGGCAAATAATTAGAGGGGTTGCACTTGAAAACCAGCAAGCGCGGCAAAACGTTGGGCGATGTGGCGGATAGACGGTCAGATGAAGGATACTGCCGCATTGTTTATCGTGCAATATGCGCCGATTATCATGAGCTCCTGGGACTTGACCTTCTCTGAAAGGACGGGCTCGCATGACGAGAGCTTAGCAACAGTCATCCGTATGTTCTCCCCGGTCGCTTTTGAGACTGTGTCGCCCGGAAGGTCTTTCACCTTATCCACTGCCGGCCGGATCTGCTCTATGATCGATGATATCTTTCCGGGCTGTGCTTCCTCTGCCAGCGCAGCCTTGACTAGCCCGCAATCGGAGTGGCCCATCACGATTATGAACCTGATGCCAAGCTGTTTGACTGCATATTCCAAGGCAGCAATCGTCGCGTCATTGCAGGTGTTGCCCGCAGTCCTGACGACAAACAAATCGCCAAACCCGCAGTCAAAGATTATCTCGGGCGGTATTCTGGAATCTGAGCATGAGAGCAAAGCGGCAAACGGCCTTTCGCCCTTGAGGAGGCCCTCCCTTCTGAGCGCTGACTGGTTCGGCCTTATCGGCTTTCCCGAGACATATCTGCGGTTACCCTCCTTTAATCTCCTGAAGGCCTCTTCAGGCGGGACTGATTCTGCCATGTGAAATAAATGGCAGTGTGCTTAAAAATGACAGGTCCCCTTG
>CAYSUP010000129.1:0-2997 GCA_964434205.1 uncultured archaeon
TGGGAACCCACACCCCCGCCTTCTCAGATTTCATAGTGTCGTTAGCCCCCGTCCATACGACTTCCTTGAAAAAAGCAAAGCCGAACTGATCCCATAAAGACTTCAATTTATCGGGGCTCATGATATATCTCAGACGTTTTGACATCAATGGACGGATTTTCTCGTATTGAAGATCGGGTTTGGATAAAAGCGAGAAAAACTCATTGGCGGCTTTTGTTCCCTCGTAGGTCTGTATTACCTGCGGGTCTGAAGAGGTGTGGTAAGTTGCTGGGGGTAGAAGATAAGACAGAAATAGCAAACATATAAAAGCTGCTGCGAATACGACCGCAATGATAATTACTGTTAGCTTCAGGTTCATTTCAAGAGAGTATTATTGTAAAATAGATATAAAAATAGAAAAACTTAAATCATCAAAAATCAGATTAAGAGAATATTAAAACTCAGAATTATCGGACATTAAACTCAGAATTATTTCTTGAACAGGTTCTGGAAGAAGCCCTTCTTCTCGTCCTTGACTTCCTCGCCGGCGAGTATCCCGCCCAGCTTCTTAAACGCCTTTGCGGCCGGGCTTTCGGGGTTTCTTAAGATGACGGGCTTTCCTTCAACACTCCCCCGCTTGACATTGTCGTCGTAGGGTATCGTCTGCAAGATAGGTGAATCGAGAAGGACTGAGACCTCTTCGGGCGTGACTTCAGTCTTGTCACCCCTCATCATGTTCAGGGCGACGCCCAGTATCTCCATGTTAAGCCGGTTTCCAACCAGCTTGGTCTTTAGCGCATCGGCAAGTGCCGATGGGTCTGGCATCGTGACAATAAGCAATTCCGCAGCGGATATCATTGCACCAAGGACGTTCTTCCCGAGGCCGCCTGGGGCGTCTATCAGCAGTATATCAGTGTTTTCAAGAAGGCTTGTGACAACCGGCTTTAGCTTCTCGACGTCGATTCTAAGGAATGTGTCCAGGGAGAGTCCGGACGGTATGAACTTTAATCCGGCAGGGCCTTCGTATATCGCATCCTCGATATTTGCGTCGCCGGCAAGAACCTCGTGGAGCGTTGTCGGCGTGTCCTCCATGCCTAAGGTTATGCCAAGGTTTGCCATGGCAAGATCGGCATCGAGGAGTGTGACCCTCTTGCCCATCTGGGCCATTGCAATGGAGACGTTAGCACAGACCGTAGTCTTGCCTACCCCTCCCTTTCCGGAGGCAATTGCAATCGTTCTTGCCGTCATCCTCAGTTGGTATCAGATTTGAATATGATGGTATCTTTGAATATGCCCGTATTATTACACTATTGGCTTTAAATGCTATGTGTCGGTACCCTTAAATGCGATATGTTGGTATTATTGTTCTGTAATGTTTGTATCACTGCTTAAAAAAATCTTTTGCGGGGCCAAAGACGCGTCAATTTCACCTAACATGAGCGCTAGCTCGCTGTTTGACATCTCAAACGGTGTTGAAAACGCATATACGCGGTTGTCCTTCTCAACTACGTAATATCTCTGGCCGCCGCTTTGTACCATGATAGAGTCGACATTCCCGTATTTGCTTTTCATGTCCATGAAAAGGCGCAGCTCGCGTGAGTAATTTGCGGACCCAAGCTTCTTGATGCCGGAGCGGTCAAGGATCCATAAGGAGTCCATGCTGTAAAGGCGCTTTAGCGTGCTCGGATTAAGCGGCCGGGACATCGCATCCTCCTCAAACCTGAAGCTAGCCTCGATATTCCTCTGTATCCGGATAAGCCTCTCCTTCCTTGCCGGATCCTTTTTGGCGCCTGCGTTGAAAAGTCCCATTATGATTTAGTTATTATGATTTAGTACTATTATGATTTAGTTATATTAGTTAATTTAAGGTGGAATGTTTTAGTCAATTCAATTGCATTGAGTCTATGAGTTTATCACCGAAGTCAGCATCTTGTCCAGCGATTTTGCATCCGGATGGGATATGCCGTACTTCTTCAGCACATCTTCCCTGGAAACGCCGCCAGCTTTAGTTATCTTTTCGGGCTTTATAACCGCTTCGGTCTTCTGATCGGGTACTTTTTCGGTGAAAGTATCCGGCAAAAGTGCCAACAGCTCTTTTTCAGTAGGCTTGTATTTGAGCACATCCTCCCGGTTTTTCTCGCGGGCATAGAGAAGCTCGTCTGCGCCAAGCTCGCATATGTCAAACCTCCCCTCGCCAACGCAGGCATTCATCACAAGAGGCAGTGCGCCGTCGCCCCTGACGAATATCTCCTTTGCAACATAGATGTATTCTGCAGCCACAACTTCGCCGTTGTTAAGCAGGAGTATGCCCTCTTCGATGCCGTTGTTTGTCATTATGTCAACGGCCAGATAACCGGTCAGGTCGTGCTGGCTCAAAGTAGGGAAAAGCTTGCGGAAATCTACGCTTCCAGTGTCCATGCCCTCTCGAATAGGGGTGCCGGCGGGCAGATCCATTTTTGTTTAATCTTGATTTATTGTTTTATGGAGCTCTGTTGTTTGGCGGTAGCCCTATAGCTCGATGAACAGATCAACACTGTTTATCAAGCTCTCGCTCAAATTCTTTCTGACCCCGAATGCGATAGTCTCCTTCCCGTGCTTCTTTGCCTTCATAATGGGCGGCTGGTAGTCGCCGTCGCGGGTGGCCAGACAGATAGTGGTTATGTTCGGGTTATAGACTGCTTCCATTATCTCGGTTGCCATAGCGACGTCACAGTCAACGGGCGTTATGACAGGTTCCATGCCCTCTGCCGAGATCGCCTCTATCAGCCTTTGCGGAGCGAACTGGTTTAGGAAGACCTTGGCTATCGAGAGCGTGCCCATCTTTGTGACCTGCTCTTTTAGCTTTGTCAAGTCGAAGTTGAACTCCTTTCTCAAAAGGTTTGGCCCGTCCACAAACAATGCTATGTTCTTCTGGTTGCTGCCCTTCAGCTTTGAGGCGACATCCCCAAGATGCGGGACCCCGCCGAGATGCGGAACCTTGACCATTTTATTTTTGAAAATGTGTTTTTATTAGTTGAC